>JAYVOV010000195.1:0-7773 GCA_043757735.1 Burkholderiaceae bacterium | reverse complement strand
AGCCCTGCCTGGTCATCAGCTGCGAGCACGGCGGGCACGATGTGCCGCACGCCTACGCGGAATTATTCCGAGGCCATCAGGCGCTGCGTTGCAGTCACCGCGGCTGGGACCCCGGGGCGCTGGAACTGGCCCGCGAGATGGCAGCCGCCCTCGACGCACCGCTGCACGCGGCGACCACCACACGCCTGCTGATCGACCTGAACCGTTCGATCGGCCACCGCCAGTTGTTTTCGGAAATCAGTCGCGGGCTGCCCCGTGCCGAGCGCGACACGATCGTGCGCGAGCACTACCGTCCGCACCGCGACAGTGTCGAGGCGCGGGTCGGCCAACTGATCGAGGCCGGCCATCGGGTGATCCATGTGGCTTCGCACAGCTTCACGCCGATCCTGGACGGGGTCGTGCGACGCGCCGACGTGGCCTGGCTGTACGACCCGCGCCGCCCCGGCGAGGCGCTGCTCGCCCATCGATGGCTCAATGCGTTTGCGGTGCTCGAGCCGGGGTTGCGGCTGCGCCGCAACTACCCCTATCAGGGCCGAGGCGACGGGCTGACCGCGCTGCTGCGCGCCCGGCATGGCGATGCGGACTATGCAGGCATTGAACTGGAATTCAATCAGCGCTTCGTGGCCGAGGGCGGATCCGCCTGGCCCGCCTTGCGAGCCGCGCTCGTCGCGTCCGCGGCGAGCCTGATGACTGCGCAGCCGGTCATGACGACGCGACCTCTTCGGTCCAGACCGTGAACTTCTCGAGCATGTTGGGGCCGAAGGTGTTGCTCAAGGCCACATCGCAGGCGTCGCGGCCGCGGGCGATCAGCACCCGGCCGATGCGTGGCACGTTGTTGCGCGCATCGAAGGTATACCAGCGCTCGCCCAGATAGGCCTCGAACCAGCCGGCGAAATCCATTGTGCCGTAAGGCGGTTCGGTGCCCATGTCCCCCAGGTAGCCGGTGCAGTAGCGCGCCGGGATGTTCATGCAGCGGCAAAATGCGATCGCCAGGTGGGCGTAGTCGCGACACACACCCTGGCCCTCGCGGTAGGCCTCGTAGGCGCTGCGCGTGCGCCGCGCGTGGTGGTAGCCGAACTCGATGTGCGTATGTACGAAATCGCATATCGCCTGCACCCGCGCCCAGCCGGGCGGGACCGACGAAAAGCGCTGCCAGGCGATCTCCGAGAGCTGGTCGGTCTCACAGTAGCGGCTGCCCAGCAGGTAGACGAGAGTCGACTCAGGCAACGACTCGACCGGGATCTGCTGCGCCGAGGGCGCCACCCTATCAGGCAGGCCGCTGTCATTGAGCACGGCCTCGTTGCTGAGCACGAAGCGGCCCTTGGGGGCCACGATGCGGCTGCACCAGTTGCCGAACAGGTCGCGATACGCGGTGACGGGCACCGACGGACTCATCGCGAGGTAATCAGGCCGCTCCAGATCCGACGCCCTGGAATAATGGATGTTCAGATTCAGGATCATCGGTGTGGGCTGTGGGCACTCGTACACCATTTCAAAACCGACGCGAATTTTCAATCTCATTCCTTTGTTCGGACAGTGTCTTCGACCGACTGGGCGCGCCCGTCGCGGGCGCTGCTGCGGCCCATCGGCATTCGAGCGGCGCTGGGCCGAGGCAGCAGTGTTCGTCCCTTCGAGCCCAACCGTCTGTGCGCAGGCGTACGGCATGCACGATTCGCGCCAGCACCACCCTGGTGCCTGGTGATCAGGCCGCGGCACGCAATATCAGGCCGCAGCACGCAATATCAGGCCTTGAACTGGCGGCGCACAAAGGCCCAGACGAGCCGCGACGCGTCGGGCCCGTGAGCGTCGCCGTATGGCTGGCTTGCCGCGCCGCCGCTCCAGGCATGTCCGAGCCGGCTCACTTCAACCAGCGTGACCACCGTGCTGGCGCGGCAGGAATAGTCGGTGATCGTCATCGGGTAGCGCTGGCCCCGCTGCACCCGTCTCGGTTCACCCGGCACCGCGCCGGCGGCCTTCGCCCAGGACTCGGCGGCTACTCGAGCATTGCGGGCCGACACGACGTGATCGCTGTCGCCGTGGATCACCATCAGGGGCGGCCAGAACGCGGCCATCGTTGCGGCGCTCGCTGCCAGGGGCGCGGTGGCGCGCCGGCCGTGCATCGCACCGACCGCCGACAGTCCTGAATTTGCGGTGCCGGGTGGAACGCCCGAATGCATCACGACGGCCTTGAAAGCTGCCGGCGATCGGGTGACGATCAGGGCGGCCATGCTCGCGCCTGCCGACAGCCCGGCCACCGCAATGCGCTGCGGGTCGATCGGATACAAGTGGCAGACCTGGTCGATCGCCGCCATGATCAGCGACACTTCGCCAAAGGCGCGTCCGGACGCAGTTTCGAACCAGTTCCAGCAGCCTTGGGCGTTTGCGATGCGGTCCTGTTCGGGATAGAGCACCAGAAATCGCTCGCGCAGCGCGATTCGGTTCATGCGGGTGCTGGCTGCAAACCGGTTGGCGTCCTGCCCGCAGCCGTGCAGCATCACGAGCAGGGGCAGGGATTCCGACGACGACACACCCGGCGGACGATACAGCCGGTAGCGCCGCGCACCGGCCGCGCCCATCGCCATACCGGCCACCCAGTCGCCGTCTCCGGCGGGCGGGCCGCGTCCGGACGAGGCGGTTCGCAATGTTCTGGTGGTGACCCGCTTGCCGGTGGTGACCGCCCGAGCGCTGTTCGCCACGGCGCTGCGGGTGAGCGTCGTCAGCGCGCGCTGCCAGCGGGCGGCCCATGCCAGGGCGGGGGATCGTCTTGCCATGCTGCGCAGTGTGAACGTACCGCGCTCAGGCCGGACCCGAGCGCAGGCCGTAGCTCCGGGCGCCAACGAACAGGTATTCGGCGCGCAGCACCGGTTCGCCCTTTTCGTCGGCGAAGGTGAATCCGATCAGCGCCACCCGCTCGCCGTCGCGGATCGGCGAGATCTTCCAGGCTTCTGTCCGGGTGAGCGGCGCGAGTTCGATCCGCCAGACTTTGTCCTTGCGTGCGGGCGTGCGCGCGCTGGCCAGCAGCTTGGCACCATCGACCCCCGCCGACTGCGCAGGCAGCGGCCGGTGTGCCAGGTCGGGCGGCACTTTCAGATCAGCGATCAGTTCGAGGTCGAACTCGACATGGGGATTGCGCCACGCCACCTTGCGCGCAACGCCCTCCAGGTAGAGCACACGGCTCTGGTCGAAGCTGCTCCAGCCGTGGTGGGCAAATGCCGGCGCCACCGGCAAGGCGGCAAGGGCGACGAGCAGGCTGCGGCGTTGCATGGGCAATCCTCAATGGTCAGGCGTAGGCGATCCAGCGACCGCATAGAATAATCGCCAGCCAAAGCCCGGTTGAAATCAAGGTCTGAAACTTTGCGACGGCATCGATTTTGGCGAGGCTGCCGCGGCCATGGAACCACGCGGCATTGCCGGCGGCGGCGGCCAGCAGCAGCATTTTGAGCAGGAAAGCCCGGTTGCCGATCAGTTCGGCCGCCTGGCTCGAGGCCATCACCAGGCCGCTGGCCGCCGCCACGCCAAAGCCGGTCACGCTGAGCGTGAGTCCGAAGCGGGCCAGCGCCGCCAGCGGCAGACTCGCCCCCAGGCCCCAGATCCGCAGCTCGACCAGTACCAGGCTGCCCAGCAGCAGCGCGATGCCCACGATGTGGACCGCCTCGAGCACCGGATACAACCACGGGCTGGCGGCGATCCAGGCAAATGGCTGCAACGGCACAGGCGTCGGCATAGCGTCGATTCTACGGACTGGGAACGCTTGCCGGAGGTCCGGGCGATGCCACGAACGCTTTGACGCACCCGGATTCGCGAGAATCGTTATCCGGCAGCAGCCGTCATCAATGCCGCGCCGCGCGCCTGCGCGCTGCCGTGGCGCAGCAGTGCGCCGGAATGCGTGCCGGTCTGCTGGTCGTCGCGAATGGTGACCTCGCCGTTCACCAGCACCCAGCGATAACCGGCAGCGCGCTGGATGCGGCGCCATTCGCCGCCAGGCAGATCGTGGACGATCTCTTCGGGAAGCACGCGCAGACGCTCGAAGTCATAGACGATCACGTCGGCCGGAGCGCCTTCGCGAAGCACGCCGCGATCGCGGAAACCGGCAACCTGCGCGGGCAGCGCCGACAGCCGCCAGTGCGCCTCCTCGAGCGAGATCATCTGGTGCTCGCGCACGATCTTGCACAGGGTCTCGGTGGGGTAGCGCCCGGCGGTGAGGAACTTGGTGTGCGCGCCGCCGTCGGACACGCCGAACAGCACGTAGGGATCGTCGACGATCTCCCTGAGGTTCTCGATGCTGCCGTTGGGCGACGCCGCGAAGAACTCGGTCTTCAGATCTTCCTCAACCGCGATGTCGAGCATCACGTCGACCGGGTGTTTGCCTGTTTGCTGCGCGACCAGGGCCAGCGTGTGGTCGAGCCATTGGCGGTTATTTTCGAGCACCGGGCCAGTGATGACGATGCCGGGCAAGGGGCCCGTGGCGGTCGCCGGCATCTGGTCCTTGAGCGCCTGGCGGCGCGCCGGATCGGCCAGCTTGCGCAGCCGCTCCTCGCGCGTGCCAGTGGTCGCTTCGCGCCAGGGCTCGGAATCGTCGAACAGGTTCCACTCCTCGAAGGTGAACGAGAAGCCCGCATCGGTGGTCAGTCCCTGGCCGATAACCCGGATGCCGCGTTCACGGCAGGTGCGCAGCCAGGCCAGCACGCGGCGATGGATCTCGGGGCGGTGGTCGAAGGCCTGCACGACATTCATGATCATCGGGCGCCCGCTAATCTGCGCCATCTCTTCGTAGAACGCCTGGTCGCGCTTGTTGTCGCCCGAAATCATCAGCATCTGCATGAAACCGTCGTTGCGCTCACGCAGCACGTCGGCCAGTTCGCGGCAGGTGTCGTCATGCATCACATCGGTGGGCATCGGCGAGCCGTCGAAGTCGCGCTGCACCGAGGCCGGCCCGTCGGGCAGCATGCGCTGCGCCGACCAGCCGCAGCCGCCGGCGTCCATCGCCTCGTTGAGCAGGCGGCGCAGCTCGGCGTGCTCGGCCTCGGTGGGGCGGCGCCCGGCCTTGGCATCGTCGAAGCCCAGCACCCAGGTCAGCAGCGGCCCGACCGGCACGTAAGGCAGGATATTGACTGCCTTGGGCGTGCGTTCGACGCTGTCCAGGAACTCAGGAAACGTCACCCAGTCCCAGGGCATGCCCGCCGCCATCGAGGCCAGCGGAATGGCTTCGACGCGGGTCATCGAGAGCATCGCGCGCTCGCGCATCTCGGGGCGCACCGGCGCGAAGCCGAAGCCGCAGTTGCCGATCACCACCGAGGTGATGCCGTGCCAGCTCGACAGCGTGCAGTACGGGTCCCAGAACACCTGCGCGTCGTAGTGGGTGTGCAAGTCGATGAAGCCGGGCGCGACGATCAGGCCGGTGGCATCGATCACCTCGTCGGCCAGGGCGGGATCGATCAGGCCGATGCGCGCGATCCGGCCGTCCTTGATGCCGATGTCGGCGCGGTAGCGCGGCACGCGCGTGCCGTCGATGATCATGCCGTTGCTGATGACCCGATCGTAGAGCGCCATGTTGTCAGGTTCCGTAGGTAGTGAGGAAGCTGGGTACGGTCGCCCAAGTTCCCGCCGCCGTCAATCGCCAAACGCCCGCGGCCGAACGCCTTGCAGGAATTTCGGATCGTTCGCCTGCGCGTTCGAGCGTCACTGACCTTCGAGGAAGCTCTTCAGCTTGTCGGCCCGTGACGGATGACGCAGCTTGCGCAACGCTTTAGCCTCGATCTGCCGGATGCGCTCGCGGGTGACATCAAACTGCTTGCCCACTTCTTCGAGCGTGTGGTCGGTGCTCATCTCGATGCCGAAGCGCATGCGCAGCACCTTGGCCTCACGCGGCGTGAGTGAATCGAGCACTTCTTTGACCACGTCGCGCATCGAACCATGCAGCGCGGCATCGGCCGGCGCCAGCGTGGTTGTGTCTTCGATGAAGTCGCCCAAGTGGGAGTCGTCATCGTCGCCGATGGGGGTTTCCATCGAGATCGGCTCTTTGGCGATCTTCAAGATCTTGCGGATCTTGTCTTCCGGCATTTCCATGCGCGTCGACAGGGTCTGGGGATCGGGCTCCAGACCGGTCTCCTGCAGGATCTGGCGCGAGATCCGGTTCATCTTGTTGATGGTCTCGATCATGTGCACCGGAATACGGATGGTGCGGGCCTGATCGGCAATCGACCGAGTGATGGCCTGACGGATCCACCAAGTGGCATAGGTGGAGAATTTGTAGCCGCGACGGTACTCGAACTTGTCGACCGCCTTCATCAGGCCGATGTTGCCCTCTTGAATGAGGTCGAGGAACTGCAGACCGCGGTTGGTGTACTTCTTGGCGATCGAGATGACCAGCCGCAGATTGGCCTCGGTCATTTCGCGCTTGGCCTTGCGGGCCTTGGCTTCGCCGGTGGCCATCTGCCTGTTGATGTCTTTGAGGTCTGGCAGCGGCAGCACCACACGGGCCTGCAGGTCGATCAGCTTCTGCTGAAGATCCTGGATGGCCGGGATGTTGCGCCGGAGCACATCGACATACGCGGGGCCGGAGGCAACCAGCTTCTCCGACCACTTGAGATTGGTCTCGTTGCCGGGGAAGGTGGCAAGGAACAGATCGCGGGGCATGCCCACTTTGTTGACGCAGATGTCGCCCAGCGACCGCTCATGGGAGCGCACCTGCTCGACCTGCTCGCGAAGGGTGTCGCACAGCCGCTCGACCATCTTGGCGGTGAAGCGGATGGTCATCAGCGCTTCTTGAATCTCGGCCTGCGCTTTGAGATAGGGCTTGGATTTGTAGCCCTCCTTCTCATAAGCCGCCTTCATCTTGTCGAACCACCCGGTGATGTTCCCGAACTTCTCGAGTGCCTTGGCCTTGAGCTCTTCGAGCTTGGCGGTGTTGGCACCCGCCGGATCGACTTCTTCTTCGGCTTCTTCGTCGAGTTCGGCGTCAGTGACTGCCGCGACCACTGCGGCGGCCGGGGCCGCGCGGAAATCGACTTCTTCAGCGTTGGGATCGATGAGCCCGTCGACCACTTCGTCGATGCGCATCGTGCCGGCCGCGATTTTCTCGGCGTGGGTGATGACCTCGTGGATGGTGGTGGGGCACGCCGAGATGGCCGTGACCATGTGCTTCAGGCCGTCTTCGATACGCTTGGCGATCTCGATCTCGCCCTCGCGGGTGAGCAACTCGACCGAGCCCATCTCGCGCATGTACATGCGCACCGGGTCTGTGGTGCGGCCGAATTCGGAGTCGACCGTGGACAACGCGGCTTCGGCCTCTTCCTCGGCGTCTTCGTCCGAGGTGGCCACCGGCGTGGCGTCTGAGATCAGCAGCGTTTCTGAATCAGGCGCCTGGTCGTAGACCGCGATGCCCATGTCGTTGAAAGTGCTGATGATCGATTCGATCGCCTCGGCGTCGATCTGGCCGTCGGGCAGGTGATCGTTGATCTCGATGTAGGTGAGATAGCCGCGCTCTTTGCCCAGCTTGATCAGTTGTTTGAGCTTGTTGCGGGTGGCTTCGCGATCGGCCTCCGACAGGCCCTGCTTGCCGCCGAACTCTTTGAGCAGCTGTTTCTCTTTGGCGCGTGCGCCACGCTTGCCCTTGGCGGGCGGCGGCACCACGACCTCGACTTCGATCACTTCCGCTTCGACCTCGACATCGATTTCGTCGAAGGTGGCGACCGGGTCGTCGATCATGTCGTCGACTTCAGGCTCGATGGCAACGGACTCTTTTGTAACGGATTCTTTTGCAACAGATGCTTT
>JAYVOV010000194.1:0-7783 GCA_043757735.1 Burkholderiaceae bacterium | reverse complement strand
CCCTGTTTGCAGACAGCGCCGGCTGAGGCGAGCCGTCTGTGCGTTGCCGAACGCACAGGCCGCCGTTTGTTGTGGTCAATATCAGACTGCAACGCAGGCCTCATCGAGATCGCCACTGCGTCGTGCATCGAACAGACAGTGAAGGTTGCGGCTGCTGCCCTCTCACACTTGATTGGTCTGCGGTCTGTTGAATGCGCCCTATCAACCCCCCACCAGCTTGGTCCCCAAAAAGCTCAGTGAACGCTGTCTTGTCATCGCCGCAGTTCGAGGCACACCGCAGCACCATCGACGTGCTTAACAGCGCCTGCTTCTGCTTCAGTCTGGACGGGCAAGCGCTGGCGCGCGCCCTCGATTCGGAACTCGGGCAGCCCGGCCTGTCGGAGTTGGTTCGCCAGCGCTGTCCCTTCATCGGCGACCCATTGTCCGAGTGCACCGTCAACTGATCCTGCGCGACGCCCTGGCGCTCACAGATGTCGATCAAAAACTCGCTGGCATGCTCGGCCCTCTCGCCGTCATACACTGTCCGCACCAAAGCGCACGGCGGCGTGCAGACTGAACCGAAGGCGATGCGATAAGTGCAGGCCGCGGCCTGCAGCGGCCTGAGCGAGCGGGCCTCGTCCGAATCGTTCTGGTCGTCGGCCATGCAGGTCTGGCCCTGTTCTTTGACGAGCATCCCCGTGCGGGTGAGCAGCTTCATCAGTCGGGTGATGATCTTGTGCAGCACCGTCTGCACCACTTCGTCGGTTGGCGCCGGCACTTCCATGAAAACCGGCGCACCGTCGGCGTTGCGCCGGTACACGCCATCAAGCACCAGGCAGTGCAGGTGAATGTTGAGATTGGCGGCTGAGCCAAAGCGTTGGATCAGCGTGACCGCGCCGCTGTCGGCCTCGTCGGCCTTCAGATCAGCCTGCCCGAGCAGGTGGCGCGTGATCACGCGGTGCACCACCTGCAGCACCGGCGTCACCAGCTTGGGCTGCGCGGCCAGCAGCAGGCGCAGCCGGATCGGCAGCGACAGCACCCACTGGCGCACCGGCACAGAGGGAATGACGTGGTCTACCAGGTGCGCCGCCGTCTGTGCCATGCGCCGGGCACCGCACGACGGGCAAAAGCCGCGCCGCTTGCAACTGAACGCAACCAGCTTGTCGTGACGTAAGCGTTCAAACCGCGGCGTTCTTCCCGAGGCATTGATCGGTCGATAACCTGTGATTCATCGTGAACACACAGGAGAAGATCGATGAAGAAGACCGACCAGGCATCAGCGAGTACACGCCGGCGGATCCACCGCAGTCCCGCGCAGTGGCAGACACTGCTGAGCGCCCAGGCGCAAAGCGGCCTGAGCCAGCAGGCATTCTGCGGACGCGAACGCGTGAGCACGGTTTCGCTGTCGAACTGGCGCAAGCGTCTGCGTGAGGGTGGCGTGTCACCGCGCCGGCCCCGCTCGGGGTGCTTGATCACGCGCCGGTCGATGTGAGCTTTCTGACAGGCCTGCTGGTAGACAAATTCCTGTATCAACCGCCGCTGTACCGCCAACACCCCTGACATCTTCGATGCTTGCCTGAGCGGGGGGCGACGCGGCGCATGTCACGATGCCAGGCCAGGCGCCGGTTTCGAAATCGACCCGGGCGCTGTCGCCGCGGCGCGCCGGCGATCAGACATCGATCGAGGAATCGGCGGACGCTTGCGAGCGCGCATAAAATGCCCTGAGGTGAGCAAAACAACCTCACGAGCCCGTGAGGTCGATGATGCGCCCGAGCCTGAACCGGCGCCAGTGCTGTCTGCGCATCCGTCCTGCGAAGCAGTGCCGAATTGCGGATAAATCCTCGCCGACATCGATTGATCAGGGGTTGCCTGACTCTCGATGGCGTCGATCGTGATGCAATTGCTGCATCAGGCGCGCGTATCAGCCATGCCCGCGAAGCAGGCACCATTCCGATCCGTGATCAAGGAGAATGCACGATGTCCACTTATCTTCAAGAACAGGATAGCTCGTCCCGGCGAGCGCCTGTCACTGTCACCAGCCTGCTCGCGCAGCGCGCGCGCAACGACAAGATCACGATGCTCACCTGCTATGACGCGAGTTTTTCGGCGCTGCTCGATCGCTGCGGTGTCGAGGTTATGCTGGTCGGTGATTCGTTGGGCATGGTCTGTCAGGGGCAGGGGACGACGCTGACCGTCACGCTGGTCGACATCGCCTATCACACCGCCTGCGTCGCGCGAGCCAACCAGAAGGCGCTGCTGGTGGCCGACATGCCGTTCGGTTCTTTCGAATCGCCGCAGCAAACTTATGCCCACGCGGTCACGCTGATGCGCGCGGGTGCCCAGATGGTGAAGCTCGAGGGCGGTTCATGGCTGGTCGACACCGTGCGCTTTCTGACCGATCGTGCGGTGCCGGTGTGCGCGCACCTGGGACTGACGCCGCAGTCGGTGCATCAGTTGGGCGGCTACAAGACCCAGGGCAAGACCGTCGAAGCAGCGGCGGTGCTCAAGCATGATGCGCTGGCGCTGCAGGCCGCCGGTGCGATGCTGATGGTGCTGGAAGCCATTCCCGCCGCTGTGGGCAAGGCGGTGACCGAGGCGCTCGCGATCCCGACGATCGGCATTGGCGCCGGGCCGGACTGCTCGGGGCAGGTGCTGGTGCTGCATGACATGCTCGATGTCTTTCCGGGCCGCAAGCCGCGCTTCGTGAAGAACTTCATGGTCGGCCAGAGCAGCATCCAGGGGGCGATCGGCGCCTATGTCGATGCGGTCAAGGCAGGCACCTTTCCGGCGGCCGAACACTGCTTCTGAGCGGGGGTGCTGGCGGGCCGCTGCCAACTGGGCGCGTGTGCGCCGATCGCGTTGCGCGTTGCGCTCGACGGGGTTGCGTGCGAAGGGTGTCTTCGCGCCCAACATCTGCATCAGATCGCCGGGCGCTCCTTGATCAGGATCGCCGTCGCTGGTCGTGTCGAGGTCGCTCAGATCGAAACCGGTGCAAAAGTGCGGACCATTCGCGCAGACAACGAGCGTGTGAATGCCGTCGTCGGCGAGGACTGCCCGAACCGCGTCAAGCGCGGTATCGACCAACTCGGCAGACAAGGCGTTGCCGCGGTCGGCGCGATCGAGCGTGAGGATGGCGACGCCTCTGAGGATGGCGATGGTCGGCATGGCGGAGTGGCGCGCCAGCGCTTGGAAGGAACGGCTGCGCGTGCCAGAGTTGCGCGCGTGCAGGCGACGGAGCCGAAGCGGATTATCCGGTGCCCGCGTCGGCAATGGCAAGCGGCCCGTCCGCCAGCAGACATTCGATTCCCGCAGTATCGTGCGCGCTGTCGACCCGATGATCGAACCCCGAGGACAGCAAATGAGCATTCAGCTTTTTACCTGGAACACCCCCAACGGCCGCAAGATCAGCGTGGCGCTGGAAGAAATGGGCCTTGCCTACTCGGTGCACCCGATCGACATCGGCAAGGGCGAACAATTCGGCGAAGCGTTCCTGAAGATCAGCCCGAACAACCGTATCCCTGCAATCGTCGATCCCGACGGCCCGGGGGGTGAGCCGATCAGCGTGTTCGAGTCCGGCGCCATCCTGCTGTACCTGGGAGAAAAAACCGGCCGGTTTCTGCCCACAGACCAGCGCCAGCGCGTGCCGGTGCTCGAGTGGCTGATGTGGCAGATGGGCGGCTTTGGACCGATGCCCGGGCAGGTTCACCACTTCCTGGGTGTGAAGGATCCGCAGGATCAGCGCTATGGTCTCGAGCGCTACAGCAAGGAAACTAATCGGCTCTATGGCGTGATGGATCGGCGCCTGGCCGAGCATGAATACTTTGCAGGTGAATTGTCGGTCGCCGACTTCGCGATCGTCGGCTGGGCCTGGCGCCACGAACGCCATCAGGTCGATCTGGCTGCCTACCCGAATGTGAAGCGCTGGTATGCGGCCATGATGGCGCGCCCGGCGGTCAAGCGCGGGTTTGAAGTCGCGCTGAGCTGACGCCATCTTGCCAGTGCCAGTGCCAGTGCCAGTGCCAGTGCCAGTGCCAGTGCCAGTGCCAGGCCCGAGAGCTGGCCGATCAGGGTGTCATGCCTAGTTCGCCGCGCAGTTGCTGAAGGCTTTCGGCCATCCGCGCCAATTCAGTTTCGAGGTATTCCACTCGGCGTGTCAGGCGCTCGATTTCGATTCCGTCGTCTTCGCGATCGTCATTGCGAGCTGACCCAGTGGCACGCGCGCTCTGCGAGAGCAGTTCTTCGCTGGGTGGCCCGCAGAGCAGGTGGATCCAGCGCGATTCGCGTGCGCCAGCCTGGCGTGGCAGCAGCATCGTCATCGCACCTTGCGAGCGCGTCGCGAGTTCCTCCAGGAAACCTTGCATCGCGGACAGGTCGGAAAAACGCTGCAGGCGGTCGCCATTGATACGCAGTTCGCCGGGCGTCTGAGGGCCGCGCAACATCAGCGTGACCAGCAGCGCCACCGACTCGCTGGGTACGCCGAGCATGCGTTTGAGATTGTGCGAATAGCGCATCACGCGCCCGCCGCTCGATTCGATGACCCACGAACGCTGACGCAGTTCATCGAGCACCTGCTGGGCTTCGCGCTCATCGACGTTCATCACCGGGTCTCGGCTGGTCTTCTGATTGCAGCCGGCCACCAGGGCGTTGAGGCTGAGCGGATACGTGTCCGGAACGGTGTGTTCTTTCTCGAAAAGTACCGCGACAACGCGCGCCTGAATGGACGTGAGCAGCGGCTGCGGATTTGTTGACATATTGGTGCGGACCAGAGGGAGCGAGGGCGCCACAGTGTATCGCCCGACGGCCTAAAGGCTGGTGCGGGCACGCCGATAACGGGTGGTAGACGGATCGCGCGGCAAGCCGTGGCTGATCGTCAGACCGAAACCGCGCGTCATTCATGAAAGGTCCGCCATGCAGATTCAGTCGTATGCCATGCGTTTGTCTGTGAGCCAGACCCAGTCGGCCTCGCTGAGCGTTCAGGCGGGCGCTCAGTTCACCACGCAGGCCTTTGCGCAGGCAGCAGTGGATGAGTCTGCGGGCAGCGTCGATGCGGCCGGCGATCGCGACAGCGTCCACTGGTCCGACAGGGTGCAGCAAGGCGACGGCCACCGTCGTGCCGAAGGTCATCGCCGACACGAAGACGGACCCGGGCGCTCGGAGCGTGGCCGCCACAGACATCGTGAAGACGGGGAGGATGGCTCGGTCGGCCGCAAAGGCGCAACCCGCGGTCGGGACGATCTGTCCGTCGAACAGTCGACCTCCGATGCCGCGCCCAACGACCCGGTGGTCGACCTGCTGCGCCAGGTCATTGAATGGCTCACCGGTCGTTCGGCCGATGTATTCGGCGCGAACAGCCCGAAGCCCGATCCGGCGCCCGCTCCCGATCCGGCGCCCGCTCCCGCGCTGGCGCCCGCTGGTGTGCGGGGAGCCGCAGGCGCCGCGCGACCGGCAGGTCCAGCGTTCGATCTGCACGCCAGCTATACCGAAACCCAGCAATTCAGTTTTCAGGCCCAGGGCACCGTGCACACAGCCGACGGCCAGACGGCTTCATTCTCGATCGATTTGCAGATGCAGCGCTCCTACACCGCAAGCTTCGAGCTGCAAAGGGGCGCGCAGACTGCGCCACGTGATCCGCTCGTCGTGAGCTTCGGCGGCCAGGCAGCTCAATTGTCGGACCAGCGGTTTTCCTTCGACCTCAATCAAGACGATGCGCCCGAGTCGATGCGCCTGCCGACGCGGGGCAGCGGTCTGCTGGTCTTCGACAAGAACACGAGCGGTCAGCCGGCCGATGGCAACGCGCCCGTCGAGTCCGCTGCCCGTGACGGGCTTGCCGGTCTGCTTCGGACAGGCAGCAAGGAAGGCTTGCTGCCTGGGCAATCGTTCGGCCTGAAAGAGGCGCAAAAAGCCCTGATGGCGCTGTTGCGCGCGAGCGGCACGTTGGGTTTGGATCATGCGCCGGCTCCGGCCGAAAAACTGCTCGACCTGGTGGTCTGAGGCGGTTGGCTTCAGTCGACCCTGGGCGCCGGCAGCGTGGCCAGCAGGGCGTGCGCGTCATTGATCGCGGCGATGAGCGTGCGGCGGTCGCTATCGCTGCGCGCTCTGGTCAGCGCCTGCTCGAGGCCGCCCAGAATGCGGGCGTGCTCGGAGGGCAGGGGCCGTTTCGGGTTCATTTGGCGTCTCTGATCAGGGCCAGCAGCTGCGCGAACACTTTGGGCGTGCCGGCAACGACCTCTTCCGCGAACACATGGCTGGCATCGCCAGCGAAGTCGCCGATCAACCCGCCGGCCTCGGTCACCATCAGGCTGCCAGCGGCTACATCCCAGGGGGCCAGGCCCAATTCGAAGAAGCCGTCGTAGCGGCCTGCTGCCACATAGGCGAGGTCGAGCGCGGCGGCGCCCGGCCGGCGCAGTCCGGCGGCCTTCTGCATCACTGCCTTGAACATCGTCATGTAGCGATCGAGGTCTTCGATGCGTCGAAAGGGAAAGCCCGTGCCGATCAGGGACTCCTCGAGGCGCGTGCGCGCGGCCACGCGGATCCGGCGGTCGTTCAAGAACGCGCCCCGACCTTTGGTCGCGGTGAAGAGTTCATCGCGATTGGGGTCGTAGATGAGGCCCTGGGTCACCACGCCACGCTCCATCAGCGCGATCGAGATGCAGTAATGCGGCAGACCATGAATGAAGTTGGTCGTGCCATCGAGCGGATCGATCACCCAGACGAACTCGGCCTCCCGGGCTTCGGCGGCGGCGCCTTTGCCGGGGGTGTGGCCGGACTCCTCTGCTAAAATCGAATGGGTCGGGAAGGCGGTGAGCAGCGTGTCGATGATGGCCTGTTCAGACGCATGATCGACCTCGGTCACAAAGTCGTTGCGCTGCTTTCGGGCAATCTTCACTTGATCAATGTCGAGGCTGGCCCGGTTGATGATCCGGCCGGCCTTGCGCGCGGCGCGGACCGCGACGTTAAGCATCGGGTGCATGTCGGATCCTGTAAAACCCAAGATTCTAAGGTATCGCGCTGGACTCGCTGCATTGCATTGGCCCGGCCACCCTCGCGAGGGTGCGAATCGTGCTCGTTTCCCCCAGCCACGGCGGCAATGTCGGCGCGGCGGCGCGAGCCATGCGTGTGATGGGTCTGCGCAGGCTTTTTGTCGTCAAACCGCGCTTCCCCGGGGTTCTGGCGCATCCTGATGCGATTGCCTTCGCCAGCGGCGCCACCGATGTGCTCGCTGCGGCAATCGAACTCGATACCCTCGACGAAGCCCTGGCCGGCGTGCACCTGGCGGTTGCGGTCAGCGCTGAAACCCGCGAATTCGGCGCCGGTCCGCAGCCGCCCTGGAACATCTGCCCCGATCTGGCCGCCTTGCTTCGCGCCGATCCGCTAATGCAGATCGCACTCGTGTTCGGGCCGGAGCGCACCGGCTTGTCGATCGAGCATGTGCAGCGCTGCCAGCAGGTGGTCGCCATTCCTGGCGAGCCCGACTACAACTCCCTGAACCTCGCCCAGGCGGTGCAGATCATGTGCTGGGAGTTGCGTCGCGCGGCAATGGCTGGCGAATCGCTGGCAGTGCCCGCGCTGGCTGATCCGGACGCCGGGCGCCCCGCCACCCGCGAGCAGATCGAGCGCTTTCAGGTGCATTTCGAGCAGGCGCTGGTCGCGATCGACTTCCTCGATCCCGATGCGCCCAAGAAACTGGTGCCGCGTCTGCGCCGATTGTTTGCTCGGGCGGGCCTGAGCATGCAAGAGGTCGATTTGCTTCGCGGTATGTGCAAGCAGATGCTGCTAGCCGCCGAGGGCGAACTGCCCGGGCGGC
>JAYVOV010000193.1:0-7813 GCA_043757735.1 Burkholderiaceae bacterium | reverse complement strand
GATCTTATCATCGCGATATGACCGCCGCCGAACGCGCGCGCGCGTGTGGCGGAGGCGTGTGGCGGAGGTCAGACAGACGCATCGCGTCATTGCCGTTCGCCTGGCCGCTTGAACCAGGCGCCGCCACTGCGCCCGAAATGCTGCGCTGCAAAAATTCACGGGATTGAAGGTCAAACGATTTCAACAAATGAATCTTAAGTGCGCCAACGGGCGGGCGGCGCTTTTCGCCGAACGCGCTGCGAGATAGACTCCTCCTAGCATTGAGTCGCGAGAGCCGAGTCGCAGCCTGCGACAGACGGCGCTGGAGGAGTTTCGTTGCAAGCCACTGACATCCGCAATCCCGACTATTTTCACAAAGTCGTCGATTGCCAATGGGCCTGTCCGGCCCACACGCCCGTTCCCGAGTACATCCGCCTGATCGCCGCTGGGCGGTATTCGGACGCCTACATGGTGAACTGGGAATCCAACGTCTTCCCTGGCGTTCTTGGCCGCACCTGCGACCGCCCCTGCGAACCAGCCTGTCGCCGCGGCCGGGTCGAAGAAGAACAGTCGGCAAAGCCGGAACCGGTCGCCATCTGCCGGCTCAAGCGGGTTGCGGCTGACTTCAAGGACGACGTCAGTCATCGCATGCCGGCCCCGGCGGTCCGCAAGAACGGACGACGCATCGCATGCGTGGGCGGTGGCCCCGCTTCGCTGACCGTCGCCCGTGATCTCGCCCCCCTGGGTTATGAAGTCACGGTCTTCGACCGCGACGCGCGCGCCGGCGGCATGATCCGCTCGCAGATTCCGCGCTTCCGCCTGCCCGAAGAGGTGATCGACGAAGAGACCGGCTACATCCTCAAAATGGGTGTCGAGTTCCGCGGCGGCGTCGACATCTCTTCGATGAACGCATTGCTCGCCCAGGGCTTCGACGCCGTTTTTGTCGGATCGGGCGCCCCGCGCGGCCGTGATCTCGAACTGCCCGGCCGCCAGGAAGGCGCCGCGAACATTCGCGTCGGCATCGACTGGCTTTCTTCGGTTTCGTTTGGCCACGTCGAGAAAATCGGCGCGCGCGTGATCGTCCTGGGCGGTGGCAATACCGCAATGGACTGCTGCCGCACGGCCAAACGGCTGGGCGGCGAAGACGTGAAGGTCATCGTGCGCTCCGGGTTCGAGGAAATGAAGGCCTCGCCCTGGGAAAAAGAAGATGCCGTCCACGAGGGCATCCCCATCATGAATTTCCTGGTGCCCAAGGCCTTCCTGCACGACCAAGGCCGCCTGACCGGCATGAGCTTCGAGAAGGTCAAGGCCGTCTACGACGACAAAGCACGTCGCAATCTGGTTCCCACCGGCGAGCCAGACCAGATCATCGAATGCGACGACGTGCTGATCGCGGTTGGCCAGGAAAACTCTTTCCCCTGGATCGAAGCCAACAGCGGCATCGATTTCGACAAATGGGGCATGCCGGTCCTCGACACCGTCACCTTGCAGTCGACCCAGCCGCGGGTCTTCTTCGGTGGAGACTCGGCACTCGGCCCCAAGAACATCATCTGGGCCGTTGCCCATGGCCATAGCGCAGCCGTCTCGATCGACAAATTCCTCAATGGCGAAGACGTCCGCGAGCGCCCTGCACCCGGAGTCACCCTGGCGTCCCAGAAGATGGGCATCCATGAGTGGAGCTACGACAATGAAATCGCCCCTGACGCCCGCAACAAGGTGCCCTGGCGCGACGTGAACAAGTCGCTGCGCAACATCAAGATCGAAGTCGAGATGGGCTTCGATGTCGCCACCGCCTGGAAAGAAGCGCAACGCTGCCTGAACTGCGACATCGAGACCGTGTTCAATTCCAGCCAGTGCATCGAGTGCGACGCCTGCGTGGACATCTGTCCGACCGACTGCATCACTTTCACCGCCAACGGCGACGAGACTGACCTGCGCACCCGCCTGATGGCACCCGCATTGCACACCGACCAGGATCTGTACGTCTCTGAAACCCTGAAGACCGGACGTGTGATGGTCAAAGACGAAGACGTCTGCCTGCACTGCGGCCTGTGTGCTGAACGCTGCCCGACCGGCGCCTGGGATATGGCTAAATTCCTGCTCAATGTGACCCACGCCGGCCCCGCCTGCCGGAGTCATTCGCGAAAGGCCGCCTGAACCATGAGCGCCCCCGCCTCCAACCGCATCAGCGGCATCAACGATTTCGTCATCAAGTTCGCCAACGTCAATGGCTCTGGTTCGGCCTCGGCCAACGAGATGTTCGCGAAGAGTTTCCTGCGCATGGGTGTGCCGGTCAGCCCGCGCAACATTTTCCCGTCCAACATCCAGGGTCTGCCCACCTGGTATGAGGTGCGGGTGACGGAGCATGGCTACCTCGGACGGCGCGGTGGCGTCGACATGATGGTGGCAATGAACCCGCAGACCTGGGACAAGGACGTCGCCGAAATCGAGATCGGCGGTTATCTGGTCTACGACAGCACCAAGCCGCTGGCAGCCGGGCGCGTGCGTCCGGACGTGCACCTGATCGGCGTGCCGCTGACCGAAATGTGTAACGCGGCCTACCAGGACCCGCGCGAACGCCAGCTGCTCAAGAACATCATGTACGTCGGCGCCCTGGCGGCACTGCTGGGCATCGATGGCGACGTCATTCCGCAACTGCTGGGCGAGCAATACAAGGGCAAACAGAAGCTGATGGCGCCCAACCTCGACGCCTTCAGCAAAGGCTTCGAGTACGCGCGCGAACACCTCGCAAGCGCCTGCGGCCTAAAAGCGCAGCGCGCCAGCAATGTCGGCGACAAGATTTTCATCGACGGCAACGCCGCCGCGGCACTGGGCTGCGTATACGGCGGCGCAACGGTCTGCGCCTGGTATCCGATCACGCCGTCGTCATCGGTTGCCGAGGCATTCCAGACTTACTGCTCCAAATTGCGGGTCGACAAGGAAACCGGCGAGAACCGTTTTGCCATTGTGCAGGCTGAAGACGAACTCGCTTCGGTTGGCATCGTGGTGGGTGCCGGCTGGAACGGCGCGCGGGCGTTCACCGCCACCTCGGGTCCGGGCGTCTCGCTGATGACCGAATTCATCGGCCTGGCCTATTTCGCCGAGATCCCCATCACCATCATCGATGTGCAGCGTGGCGGTCCGTCCACCGGCATGCCGACGCGCACCCAGCAGGCTGACATCCATGCCTGCGCCTATGCCTCGCATGGCGACACCAAGCACGTGCTGCTGTTCCCCGAAGATCCGCACGAATGCTTTGATTTCTCGGCGCAGGCGCTCGATCTTGCCGACCGCCTGCAGACGCCGGTATTCGTGATGACCGATCTCGACATCGGGATGAATCAACGTCTGACTGCACCCTTCACCTGGGACGACGCCCGGCAATATGATCGCGGCAAGGTCATGAGCGCCGCAGACCTCGAATCCGGCCGTGATTTTGGACGCTACAAAGATGTCGACGGCGATGGTATTACGTATCGCACCTACCCCGGCACGCATGCCACCAAGGGCGCCTACTTCACTCGCGGCACCACCAAGGACAGCTACGCGCGCTACTCAGAGGCCGGGCCCGACTACGTCGAAAATGTGACGCGGCTGCTGCGCAAGTTTGAGACCGCCCGCTCGATGGTGCCGCCTTCGGTGCTGCGCGCCGCTTCGCAGAAGACGCGCTTCGGCGTCATTTACTTCGGGTCCACGAGCCCGGCAATGCACGAGGCCAGCGACGTGTTCGAAAGTGGCAACGTGCATGCCGATACGCTTCGCATCCGCGCTTTCCCGTTTGACGCCGCGGTCGAAGACTTCATTGCCGACCACGAAACCGTTTTTGTGGTCGAACAGAATCGGGATGCGCAATTGCGCTCGATGCTGGTTAACGAACTCGAGATCGCGCCGTCCAAGCTGATCCCGATCCTGCACTTCGACGGCACGCCGATCACCGCGCGATTCATCGTTCGCGAAATCGGCGACCGCATCCAGGGCAGCAACGTCGAGCCGCTCAAGCGCGGCAAAGCCGCCTGAGCCGGCGGCCCCCGCCCCGCGCGCGAGCCACCTGAAAGATCGAGCGATGACCTACATCACCAAACCAAAACTGCATCACCCCACCCTGCCGACAAACACGCTGGGCTATACCCGCCGTGACTACGAAGGCAAGATTTCAACGTTGTGCGCGGGCTGCGGACACGATTCGATATCGGCAGCCATCATTCATGCGTGCTGGGATCTCAGCATAGAACCGCACCGCGTCGCCAAACTGTCCGGCATCGGCTGTTCTTCCAAGACGCCTGACTATTTTCTGGGCAATTCGCACGGCTTCAACACAGTCCATGGGCGCATGCCTTCGGTGCTCACCGGCGCCAACCTTGCGAACAGAGACCTCATCTACCTCGGCGTTTCCGGCGACGGCGATTCCGCTTCGATCGGCCTGGGCCAGTTCGCCCACGCCATGCGACGCGGCGTAAACATGACCTACATCGTCGAGAACAACGGCGTGTACGGCCTGACCAAGGGGCAGTTCTCGGCCACCGCCGACCAGGGCTCGAAGTCCAAGCGCGGCATTGTCAACAACGATTCACCGATCGATCTCGTTTCGCTCGCGCTGCAACTTGGCGCAAGCTTTGTGGGTCGCAGTTTCTCCGGCGACAAGGAGCAGCTCGTGCCGCTGATCAAGGCGGCTCTTGCCCACCCGGGAGCGGCCTTCATCGACGTGGTCAGCCCCTGCGTGGCCTTCAACAACCATGCCGGCAGCACCAAGAGCTACGACTATGTCAGGGCTCACAACGAAGCGGTCAATCGCATCGATTTCATCAGCAAGCGCAGCGAGATCACCGCTCAATACGCACCCGGTGAAATCACCGACGTCGAGCAGCATGACGGCACGGTTCTGCGCCTGCGCAAGATCGCGCATGACTACGACGCCACTGACCGTCTCGGCGCCATGTCCTTCATTCAGCAGCATCACTCCAAGGGAGAAGTGGTGACCGGCCTGCTGTATGTCGACTCGGATGCCACCGACATGCACACGGCACTCAATACGCCGACCAAGCCCTTCAACGCCATGCAGGCAGCAGAACTGTGCCCGGGCGTGGCAGCGCTCGACCGGATCAATCTGTCACTTCGTTAGGCAGGCCACCGCGATCGGAGACATGGTCGGCGCCAGAGTGCCGCTGCTGCCAGGCTCGTCAAAACTCTGGAGACGCTGATCGCCGGCATGGCCGCCCACCACGCGGCGCTCATCCGCAGCGCCCTGGGCCGAACCGATGAGCCCCGCCAGAACGCCTCACTCAGCGATTGCCGATCGGCTTCACGTCGCGCGCGTTGGTACCGGTAAACAACTGGCGGGGACGGCCGATCTTCTGGTCGGGCTCGGAGATCATTTCGTTCCACTGCGCGATCCAGCCCACGGTGCGTGCCATCGCGAAGATGCAGGTGAACATCGAGGTGGGAATGCCGAGCGCTTTTTGCACGATACCCGAGTAGAAGTCGACGTTCGGGTAAAGCTTGCGACTGACGAAATACTCGTCTTCGAGCGCAATCTTTTCCAGCGCCATCGCGAGCGCAAAAGAAGGATCGTTCTCGAGGCCGAGTTCACCCAACACTTCGTAGCAGGTCTCACGCATCAGCTTGGCGCGCGGGTCATAGTTCTTGTAGACGCGATGGCCAAAGCCCATCAGTTTCACCGACGAGTTTTTGTCCTTCACCTGGGCAACGAATTCACCGATCTTGTCGACGCCGCCACGCGCCTGGATGCCATCGAGCATCTGCAGGCAGGCTTCATTGGCGCCGCCGTGCGCCGGGCCCCAGAGCGTGGCAATGCCGGCTGCGATACATGCGAACGGGTTGGCTCCGGACGAACCGGCCAGGCGCACCGTGGAGGTCGACGCATTTTGTTCGTGGTCGGCATGCAGGATCATGATGCGATCGAGCGCCCGCACCAGAACGTCGTTGGGTTTGTACTCCTCGCACGGCGTGCCGAACATCATCCGCATGAAGTTGGCCGAGTACGACAGGTCATTGCGGGGGTACATGAACGGCTGGCCGACCGAGTATTTGTAGGCCATTGCCACCAGCGTCGGCATCTTGGCGACCAGTCGGATTGCCGAGATGAATCGATGTTCGGGGTTCTGAATGTCGAGCGAGTCATGGTAGAAAGCCGACAGCGCACCCACGCAGCCGACCAGCACCGCCATCGGATGCGCGTCGCGCCGAAAGCCCTGAAAGAAACGGGTCATCTGCTCATGCACCATGGTGTGGTGAATGACCCGGCTCTCGAAGTCCTTTTTCTGCCCGGGGTTCGGCAGGTCGCCATTGAGCAGCAGATAACAGGTTTCGAGGTAGTCGCAGTTCACGGCGATCTGCTCGATGGGATAGCCGCGATACAGCAGCTCGCCCTTGTCGCCATCGATATAGGTGATCTTCGACTCGCACGCCGCGGTCGACAGAAAGCCCGGATCAAAGGTGAACTTGCCGCTGGCGCCGTAGAGCTTGCGGATGTCCACCACATCGGGGCCGACCGTGCCCTTATAGACAGGAAACTCGACGGAAGGCGTGCCGTCGGAGAACGACATGGTGGCTGTGTGCGGCGTGGTCATCTTGGTGATCCTGGTTGTCGATCGTTGAGGAGGGACTCGGGAGGGTCAGATTTCGCGCAAGAGCGCCAGGACGCGAACGGCTGCGGGGGAAGCGGCCGTTCCTGCGAGCTCGGTGCGCGCCAGGATCAGGTCGAGCAGATCGTTGTCCGCAGCCTCGAGCAATTCATCGAGGCCGGTGACATCGTCGTCCGTCAGGGACTGCTCGTAGCGCGCAAAAAAACGGTCCAGTACGAGGTCATTTTCCAGCAGGCCCCGGCGCGCCCGCCAGCGCAACCGGCGGCGCCGCACCGGGTCGCTCTGATGCACCGGGTCGCTTTGATGCACCGGGTCAGCGCCCGCCGTCTCTGCGGGCAGCGGGCCCGGGGAATGCTGGCCCGATTGGGTCTTGCCGGTCTGCATGATGAGCCGACGATTCAGACCGCGCGCCGAACCATCAGTTCCTTGATCTTGCCGATCGCGCGCGTCGGATTCAAGCCCTTCGGGCAGACATCGACGCAGTTCATGATCGAGTGGCAGCGGAACAGACGGTATGGGTCTTCGAGATCGTCGAGGCGCTCGCTGGTAGCCTGATCCCGGCTGTCGGCAATGAAGCGGTAAGCCTGCAGCAAGCCGGCCGGCCCCACGAACTTGTCGGGATTCCACCAGAAAGAAGGGCAGGCAGTCGAGCAGCACGCGCACAAAATGCATTCGTACAAACCGTCGAGTTCCTCGCGCTCTTCGGGGCTTTGCAGGCGCTCTTTTTCAGGCGGCGGTTCGTCGTTGATCAGGAAGGGCTTGATCGAGTAATACTGCTTGAAGAACTGGGTCATGTCGACGATGAGGTCGCGCACGACGGGCAGCCCCGGCAGCGGCTTGAGCACGATCGGCTGCTTGAGGTCGCGCAGGTTCGTGATGCAGGCCAGACCGTTCTTGCCGTTGATGTTCATCGCGTCAGAGCCGCAGACACCTTCCCTGCATGAACGGCGGTAAGACACAGAATCGTCAGTGGTCTGCTTGATGCGCATCAGCGCATCAAGCAGCATCTTGTCGGTCGGCAGGAGTTCAACCTCCAGCGACTGCATATAGGGCCGCGCGTCCTTGTCGGGATCGTAGCGATAGATCGAGAACTTGACGACCTGCTTGACGGCAGAGGTCGACAACGGGGAAGAGACGGGGGCTTCGATGGTTGCGCTCATGGCTTTGTCTTTGCGCCTTTATCAGAACGTCCGCGCCTTGGGCTGGAAAGTTTCCACCGTCAGCGGCTTCAA
>JAYVOV010000192.1:0-2144 GCA_043757735.1 Burkholderiaceae bacterium | reverse complement strand
GATCTCCTTCAAACGCTATATGGCTCGCCGGTGGGCGATCTGCACGACACGATCAGCGGCGCCCATGCATTCCTCCCCGCCTGACCCCGGCGCGCACTCTCCCTGGCCGACTTTCTGGATCGCCAGTGCGGCGGTTTTCCTGGTCGCTCTCGACGGCACGATGCTATTCGCCGCGTTCGGCACGCTGCGCAAGGCGTTCCCCGCGTCCTCCGCCGCAGACCTCTCCTGGGTGCTCAACGCGTACACCGTCGTCTATGCAGCGATGCTCATCCCGTCCGGCGGACTGGCCGATGCCTATGGCCGAAAGCGCGTGTTTCTGGTCGGCCTGACCTTGTTTCTCAGCGCCTCGGCCGCCTGCGGACTGGCCGGCAGCGTGCCCTGGCTGATTGCCGCGCGCGTGCTCCAGGCGTTCGGCGCGGCCCTGCTGCTGCCGGCATCGCTGTCGATCGTGCTGACCGCCTTCCCGGCGCACCAGCGCGCAATGGCGGTCGGGCTGTGGGGTGCGGTCGGCGGTTTCGCAGCGGTGATCGGCCCCAGCCTGGGCGCCCTGGTCGTCGAACTGCTGGGCTGGCCGTGGGCCTTCTACCTCAACCTGCCGATCGGCGCGTTTTCGCTCTGGCGCGGCGCGGCGCTTTTACAGGAATCGGTGCGCCGCGAGTCGCGCCGCCCGGTAGATGTTTTCGGCATGCTGCTGCTGATCGTCGCGGTCGGCGCCATCGCATTGGCCATCGTGCAATCTGAATCGCCCGCCTGGCGCGGCAATGACCTGCGGCTGGCCATCGCCATCGGTGCAGCCGCCCTGGCTGGGTTCGTCGTGTGGGCGCGCCACACCACCTGGCCGCTGGTCGACCTGAACCTGTTCCGCCACCGCACCTACACCTTCGTGAATCTGGCCACGCTGGCCTTCGGCATCGCGTTCACGATGATGTTCTTCGGCTTCTTCATCTTCATGACGAACGTCTGGCAATACAGCCTGCCCAGGGCGGGACTGGCGGTGACACCCGGGCCCCTGCTGATGATGCCGGCGGCGATCATCACCGGACGTCTGGCTGCGCGCCTGGGGCACCGCCCGTTTCTTGTTTCGGGATCACTCATCTTCGCGGCCGGTGGCGCCTGGTTTCTGCTGATGGCAGGCGCGCAGCCCGACTATCTGCGCGGCTTCATGCCCGGCCTGGTGCTGACGGGCATCGGCATCGGCATGGTGATGCCGTCGATGTCGGGCGCAGCGGTGAGCCGCCTGCCGGCCGAACACTACGCAGTTGGCAGCGCCGTCAATCAGGCCACCCGCCAGATCGGCGCCGTGCTCGGGGTGGCGATCACCGTCTACCTGCTGGGTCAGGGTCGGGCAACCCTGGCCGATTTCCAGCCGCTCTACCTGGGCTATATCGCCTTGGGCCTGTTGACCGCCGCCCTGTGCCTGCCGGTCGATACCCGACCGATCCGGGCCGAGCGCTGAGCCGAGCGCTGAGCCGAGCGCTGGGCCGAGCGCTGGGCCGAGCGCTGGGCGCTGCGCTGAATCCGCGCCTCAGCGGGCCTCATTCTCCGGCAGTCGAAAGCGCGACACCTCGTCCGCCAAGGTCTGCGCGTGATCTTTCATCGACGCGGCCGCCGCTACCGTCTGCTCCACCAGCGCCGCGTTCTGCTGTGTCATGCGGTCGAGCTCCTGCACCGCCTGGCCGATCTGCCCGATGCCCACGCTCTGCTCGCGCGTACCGGCGGCGGCTTCGCCGAGAATGCCTTTCACCCGCTGCGACGAACTGACGATCTCTTCGATCGTGACGCCTGCCTTGCGGACCACGTCGGCGCCCAGCGCGACCTGTTCGACGCTGCTGCCGATCAGCAACTTGATCTCGCGCGCCGCCTCGGCACTGCGCCGAGCCAGCACACGCACCTCGCTGGCCACCACCGCGAAACCTCGACCTTGTTCGCCGGCACGAGCCGCCTCGACCGCCGCGTTCAAGGCAAGAATATTGGTCTGAAACGCGATGCCATCGATCGTGCCGATGATCTCGCCGATCTTGGCCGATGAACCGCGGATGTTTTCCATGGTCTGCACCACCTCGCGCATCATGCGTCCGCCGTCGGCCGCGATGCCGGCGTTCTGCGCCGCCACTTTCGCCGCTTCGGCGGTGTGTTCGGCGGTG
>JAYVOV010000191.1:0-2145 GCA_043757735.1 Burkholderiaceae bacterium | reverse complement strand
AGAACTACAACAGCGCACTGGTCGGTGCGGCCATTCCAGGCGCGGCCCGGACGCCGGCACCAGCCTCGCTCTTCATGCAGCAGCTGGCGCTCGATCTCATTGATGGCCGCCTCGATACATTCTCCGGCAACCTGCCCGTCGCCGAGACCGCGCAACGAATGTACACGCTGTCGGTGACCGAATTGATCGCGCTCAAGCTGCCGACCAGCCTGACCTTGCCGGCCACACTGGCGGTTGGACTGCAGACTTCGCTCAGCGCGTACGGCAGTTCGGCCTTGACGCAGAGCATCGGCACGATCATCGTGCCGCCGCCCCCCGTGGCGCCGACACCACCCAGCACTTCACCTTCCTGCACCGGCACGCTTTATCCGCTGGCTCAAGGGGGACAGGGCTGCTGCGCACCCGGCTTCAGCGTCGTCAGCAGCGGGAGCTATTTCTACTGCACGTCCACTTTCTACTACTTGAGTTTCGGATCGACCGGGAGCCTCCCCACCCAGCCGAGTCTGCGTTGATCGGCCATCGAACGCTCGGGGTCTGGCTGCTCGGGGCTTTGTTGTGCGGCCTTGACGGCACAACGCAGGCACAGTCCACCTCGGGCGCGGGCGGCGCAGCCGATGTCCAACTGAGGATCGAGCCTGGTCAGCACGCAGGAATCGTACGGCGACTTGCCCTGAGCCCAGATGAGCACCGATTGCTGACCGTGGGCGACGACAAGACAGCCCGCATCTGGTCCGTGCCCGAGCAGAAGCTGCTTGTCACCCTGCGCGTCCCCATTGGCACGGCCGATGCCGGCCGTTTGTACGGGGCAGCTTTTTCACCTGACGGTCGCGAGGTCGTGGTTGGCGGCAGCATGGCCGGTGCGCCAGGAGGCTCGCGCCTGTATTTCTTCGATGCCGCGAGCGGCCGCGCGCTGCGCTCGGTCGCACTGGCGGCTGGCGATGTCAAACGCCTGGTCTGGCTCAAGTCCAGCGATGCGATCGCCGCGTGCACGGCAAGTCCCGCGTCGTTGACCATCATGACGCGAGAC
Organism: Burkholderiaceae bacterium; assembly: GCA_043757735.1. GTDB lineage: Bacteria > Pseudomonadota > Gammaproteobacteria > Burkholderiales > Burkholderiaceae_E > Quisquiliibacterium. The sequence goes on along the minus strand of JAYVOV010000191.1, from coordinate 1,118 downwards.
GGTCGCCCGCTGCTGACCGATCGCTTCGAGGCGCCTTGTTATGGATTGGCCGCACACCCGGATGGGTCGCTGCTGGCAGCGACCTTCGACGGCCGAATTCGGCGCTACGCGACGCGCGATCGTGGCCCATGGCAAAGCGTCATCGGATTCGCTACCGAGTTGCGCGATCCGCAGTCGCTTGCCATATCGCCGGATGGTCGCCACCTCGCGGTCGGTTATTTCTCCAGGCTGGACGCCCGCCATACCGCGGTCGATGTATTCGATCTGAGCACGGCCACCCTGGCCCGGCGCTTCAGCTTCGACGATCTCAGCCAGGGCAATCTGATGTCGGTCGCCTGGTCACGCGACGGCACCACCATTGCGGCCGCAGGCACCGGCTTCAACCCGCCGGGTTTCCGCATGCCGCTCAAGCGCATCGCGTGGCCGGGCGGCGCGGTCCGCGACAGTGTCGTCGCGAGTGATTCGGTTTTTGATCTCGTCGCCAGCGGCACAAGTGATTTCCTCCTGGCTTCGGGAGATGCCGCCTGGTCGCTCGCACCAGCACAAGGTGATCCGATCAAGGCCCGTGCCGCCTGGCCGGATCTTCGTGGCGCGGGCCTGCTGCGCCTGTCCGCAGATGCCCGAACTGTCGGCTTCAGTATTGGTGCCGGCGAACCCGCACAACGACTGGACATCGCGCGCCGTCTTCTATCGGCTTCGGCGTCGCCTGAAGGCGCCGCACTGATCGCGCCGCGACATTCCTCGTTTTCCCTGGCCGTGCGCGACTGGGAAGACAACCTGCGCCCCAGCGTTGCCGGACAAGCCCTGCCGATGGAGACCGCCGAAGTCTCGCGAGCGTCCGCGATCGCCAGCGACAACAGTGCCGCTTATATCGGCACCACAAGAAGCATTCGACGCGTCGAACGCGATGGCACGCAGCGCTGGTCGGTTCGAACCGGCGCAGAGGTACGTGCGGTGAACGTCAGCGCCGACGGCAAAGTGGTCGTCACCGCAATGGGCGACGGCACCTTGGCCTGGTGGCGCAGCCTCGACGGGCAGCCCCTGATGCAGGCTTTTTCGACACGCGATGGCCGCTGGGTCATGTGGACCGCGCGCGGCCACTACGATGCCAGCGTCGG
>JAYVOV010000190.1:0-7853 GCA_043757735.1 Burkholderiaceae bacterium | reverse complement strand
GCCCGCGTGTGCAGGCAGGCGCTCACGACCAGCGCGGCAACACGTAGGGGAAGATGCGGCATGGCGGAATGAACGTCTATTATACGAACCGAATCGATCCGAGATACGAACCGAATCGGTCCGAGCCCGCAAGCCCTTCATTGCCCACGACCCTGCAGCCACATTTCATGCAATGAGCCAATCTCCCAATCCAGCCCAAGATAGCCGCCTCGATGCTCTGCAACACTGGCTCGCCAGTCTGCCGGCGGCGTTCGCCCTGCAGCCCGCCAGCCTGCGCAGCGCTTCCGACGACGCCAGTTTCCGGCGCTACTTCCGGCTCGATGCCGATCACGAGGGCGCCGGCACGCTGATCGTCATGGACGCGCCGCCGCCGCTGGAAGACTGTCGACCCTTCGTGCATGCCGCCTTTGTGATGGCCCAGGCCGGCATCAGCGTGCCGCGAGTGCTCGCGAGCGATCTGGACCAGGGTTTTCTGCTGCTCGACGATTTCGGCTCGATCACCTATCTGCAGGCGCTGGACAGCGCCACCGCACCGACCCTCTATCGGGATGCCAGCGAGGCCCTCGTGCGCCTGCAACTGGCCAGCCGAGCCGGCGTTTTTCCGGCCTATGACAGGGCCCTGCTCGGGCGCGAAATCGACCTGTATCCGCAGTGGTACGTGACGCGACATCGCCAGGCAGAGTTGACCGATGACGAACGCAACGTCATGCGCCAGGCCTTCGATCTTCTGCTCGACGCCACGTCGGCGCAATCGGCGGTCTATGTGCACCGCGACTACCATTCCCGCAACCTGATGGTGCTGCCCGGTGCGAGCAGCCCGGGTGTCCTCGATTTCCAGGATGCCGTCTACGGCCCAGTCACCTACGACCTGGTTTCACTGCTGCGCGACGCCTACATCCACTGGCCGGAAGAGCAGGTGATCGATCTGGCCATCCGCCACTGGGAGCGCGCCCGCAAGGCCGGGCTGCCGATCGCCGGCGATTTTGGCGATTTTTATCGCGACTTCGAATGGATGGGCCTGCAGCGTCATCTCAAGGTGCTGGGCATCTTCGCCCGCCTGTGCCACCGCGACGGCAAAGCCCGCTTTCTGGCCGATCTGCCGCTGGTGCTCGATTACGTGCTCAAGACGGCCTCGCGCTACCGGGCGTTCGGCCCGCTGGTGCAGGTGATGGAGAAGATCGAGCAGCGCACGCCCGCGACCGGCTACACCTTCTGATCCGCCCCAACATGCGCACCATGATCCTGGCCGCCGGCCGCGGCGAACGCCTGCGTCCCCTGACCGACACCTGCCCCAAGCCGCTGCTGACGGTGGGGGGCCGCGCGCTGATCGAGTGGCACCTGCTGCGCCTGGCCCGCGCCGGCCTGCACGACGTGGTGATCAACCATGCGCACCTGGGCCATCTGATCGAAGAAACCCTGGGCGACGGATCGCGCTGGGGGCTGCGCATCCGCTATTCGCCCGAGGCCCAGGCCCTCGAGACCGCGGGCGGAATCGCGCAGGCGCTGGCTGCATTGGGCGACGAACCCTTTCTGGTGATCAACGGCGATGTCTTCGCCGATTTCGACCTGGGCCGGGCGCACACGATCGCGCTGCAGATACGCGCCGCCCGTCTGAGCGCCTGGTGCGTGATGGTCGCCAATCCGGCGCAGCACGCCGGCGGCGACTTCAGCCTGCGCGAGGGCCGCATCGAGCGCGCCGGCACTCAAACCCGCACCTTCAGCGGCATTGCGGTCTATGAGCCGGCAGTCTTCGCCGGCATTGCAGCCGGCACCCGCCGGCCCCTGCGCCCCCTGCTCGACGCGATGATAGATGCCGGCCGGCTTGGTGGCGAGTTGCATCCCGGACACTGGATCGACGTTGGCACCGCCGAGCGCCTGGCGCAGCTCGACGCCCTGTTGCGCGAGGCCCCGATGCGCGAGGCCCCCATGCGTGAGGCCCCGATGCGCGGCTGAAGGGCATACCCACGTGCCTGTATCGTGACATACGGAACGCCGCGCGCGCGCATGCTGCGCTGCGCATTTCTTAAGCAGCCCGATTTTCGCTAGAATTCGCTCCCCTTACCGGAGCGACGAGCCCTCAGTCGCGCCGTTGTTCATTCCAGGAGCACCCAGACCCCATGAAGATCGGACCATACACGCTGGCCAACAACGTGTTCGTGGCGCCGATGGCCGGGGTCACAGACAGGCCGTTTCGCGCGCTGTGCAAGTCGCTCGGGGCGGGCTACGCGGTCTCGGAGATGACAGCGTCCGACCCTCTTCTGCGCGACAGCGTGAAGACCCAGCGGCGCACCGACCACGCGGGCGAAACGGAACCGCGCGCGGTGCAGATCGCCGGCGCCGATCCCGTCATGATGGCGCAGGCCGCTCGTTACAACGTCGAACGCGGCGCCCAGGTCATCGACATCAACATGGGCTGTCCGGCACGCAGGGTCTGTAACGTCATGGCCGGTTCGGCGCTGATGGCCGACGAGCCCCTGGCGTTTGCCATCGTCGCCGCGGTGCGCAATGCGGTCGACGTGCCCGTCACCGTCAAGATGCGCACCGGCCCCGATCCCCTGCGCCGCAATGCGGTGACGCTGGCCAGACGCTTCGAGCAAATCGGCGTGGCGATGATCACGGTGCATGGCCGCACGCGGGCCTGTGCCTATCGCGGCCAGGCCGAGTACGACACCATTGCCGCCGTCAAGCAGGCGGTCGCCATCCCGGTGGTGGCCAATGGCGACATCGATTCGCCCGCGCAAGCGCTGGCGGTTCTGCGTGCCACCGGCGCCGACGCGGTGATGATCGGGCGTGCCGCGCAGGGTCGCCCGTTCATCTTTCGCGAGATCGCACACTTCCTGGCTACCGGCCAGACCCTGAACGGGCCCACACCGGGTGAAGTTCGGGCACGCCTCCTCGAACATCTTCGCGACCACTATGCGTTCTACGGCGAATACACGGGCGTGAGAACCGCCCGCAAACATGTGGGGTGGTACTTGTCGCGCGCCCCCGGATGGCTCGAACAGCGCGCCCGTTTCAACAGCCTCACCAGCCCCGAGGAACAACTCGCCTGCCTCGCGCGCTTTTTCGATCATCGAGCGCCAGATACCGCCCGAACGGCAGCCGAACAAGACTCCGGCGCGGCCCATCCGGTTCATTTCGGGCATCTGGAGGTGGCATGACCCGGCAGCAGACCATCGACCAGGCAGTCGTCCACAGCCTCGAGAAGTACTTCAAGGATCTGGAAGGCACGCCGCCCGGTTCGATCTACGATATGGTGATCCGCGCGGTCGAGCGGCCGATGCTCGAGGTCGTGATGCGCCAGGCGAACGGCAACCAGTTACGCGCCAGCGAAATGCTCGGTATCAATCGAAACACGCTTCGCAAGAAGCTCCAGCTGCACGGCATGCTATGAACCATCAAGTCAAACGAGCGCTGCTCAGTGTCTCCGACAAAGACGGCATCGTTGAATTCGCGCGCGCGCTCGCGGGCTGCGGCGTCGAACTGCTGTCCACCGGCGGCACTGCCAGAATGCTGGCACAGGCAGGGCTGGCGGTGATCGAAGTATCCGACTACACCGGCTTCCCGGAAATGCTCGACGGTCGGGTCAAGACGCTTCACCCAAAGGTGCACGGCGGCCTGCTCGCCCGGCGCGACCTGCCGGCGCACATGCTGGCGCTGCAAACGCACGGCATCGGCACGATCGACCTGCTGGTGGTCAACCTGTACCCGTTCCAGAACACGGTGGCCAAGGCCGACTGCACGCTGGACGACGCCATCGAAAACATCGACATCGGCGGCCCGGCCATGCTGCGCGCAGCGGCCAAGAACTACGGCGGTGTCGCGGTAGTAGTCGAGCCCGCGGACTATGCCCGCGTGCTGAGCGAGATCGACGCGACGGGCGGCGTAGCCGACGCCACCCGCTTCGATCTGGCGCGCAAAGTCTATGCGCACACAGCCCAGTACGACGCCGCGATCGCCAATTGGCTGACCGCGCTCGCGCCCGACGGCAGTCGTCAGGCACACCCGGAAGTGTTCACCCAGCAATGGCTGAAGGTGCAGGACATGCGCTATGGCGAGAACCCGCACCAGAGCGCGGCGTTCTATCGCGACCGCGATCCGGCGCCGGGCAGCCTGGCCAACTATCGCCAGCTGCAAGGCAAGGCGCTCTCCTACAACAACATCGGCGATGCCGATGCGGCCTGGGAGTGCGTGAAAACTTTCGACGAAACCGCCTGTGTCATCGTCAAGCACGCCAATCCCTGCGGCGTGGCGATCGGCGCCGATTGCGGCGAGGCCTACCGAAAAGCTTTCGAGACTGACCCCACCTCGGCGTTCGGCGGGATCATCGCCTTCAATCGCACCCTGGACGGCGCAACCGCAGAGCAGGTGGCCAAGCAGTTCGTCGAAGTGCTGATCGCCCCGGGATTTGATGAAAAAGCCCGCGCGCTGTTTGCCAGCAAACAGAACGTGCGGCTGCTCGAAATCCCGCTGGCGCGCGCCAGCAACCACTTTGATCTCAAGCGCGTTGGCGGCGGTCTGCTGGTGCAGTCCCCCGACGAACGCAATCTGGCCACCGCAGAACTGCGCGTGGTCACTAGACTGGTGCCCACGGCGCAGCAGCTCACTGACCTGCTGTTCGCCTGGCGGGTGGGCAAGTTCGTCAAGTCGAACGCTATCGTGTTCTGCGGCAATGGTCGTACGCTGGGGGTGGGCGCCGGCCAGATGAGCCGCATCGACTCCGCACGGATTGCCACCATCAAGGCCGAGAACGCGGGCCTGGTGCTGACCGGATCGGTGGTCGCATCGGATGCCTTCTTCCCGTTTCGCGACGGCCTCGATGTGGTGATCGATGCCGGCGCGGTCGCAGTCATCGAGCCAGGCGGCTCGATGCGCGACGATGAAGTGATCGCGGCCGCAGACGAACGCGGGATTGCAATGATCTTCACCGGTGTGCGGCATTTCCGCCACTGAAGCCACCGGCTGATCGATCAGGATGCGCATCCTAGGTATCGACCCGGGATTGCGCGTGACCGGCTTCGGTGTCATCGATGTCGATGGCCCGCGGCTGCGTTATGTCGCCAGCGGCGTGATCCGAATCGCGGCGGGCCCACTGCCGCCGCGCCTCAAGACCATTCACGACGGCATCAACGAAGTGCTCGCGCAGTATCGGCCCGACACCACCGTGGTCGAGATCATCTTCGTCAACATCAACCCGCAGAGCACGCTGCTGCTGGGCCAGGCGCGCGGCGCGGCAATCACCACGCTGGTCGCCGGCGGCATGACCGTGCATGAGTACACCGCCCTGCAGGTCAAGAAAGCGGTGGTGGGCGGCGGCCGGGCGGCCAAGGAGCAGGTGCAGGCGATGGTTCAACGGCTGCTCGCGCTGCCCGGCGTGCCTTCACCCGACGCCGCCGACGCGCTGGCCTGCGCAATCTGCCATGCGCACACACGCACCATGACCGAAGCCGCAACCGCGCACACCCCCCTGCTGGCGCGGGCCGGTGCGCGCGTGCGGGGCGGCCGCATGCGCTGAGCGCAGGCGGCCAATCCACCACGGCCCGCGCGCGGTGTAAGCTTGCCCGCATGATCGGAAGACTACAGGGCACCCTGATCGGGCGCGATCCCCCGAACCTGCTCATCGCCGTGGGCGGTGTCGGCTATGAGGTCGACGTGCCGATGAGCACTTTTTACGAATTGCCAGGTCTGGGCGAACGGGTCACCCTGCTCATTCACCAGGTGGTCCGCGAAGACGCACACCTGCTCTACGGCTTTCTGACCGAGGCTGAGCGCGGCGCATTCCGGCAACTGATCCGGATCTCCGGGGTAGGTCCACGCATCGCATTGGCGGTGCTTTCGGGCATGAGCGTGAACGACCTTGCGCAGGCGGTGACTCTGCAGGAAGCCGGCCGGCTCACCCGGGTCCCGGGCATCGGCAAGAAGACCGCCGAACGACTGCTGCTCGAACTCAAAGGCAAGCTGGTCGACGCGGTGGCCTCCCCCGGCACCGTCGCCGAAGACGCGCCGGATATCTTGCGCGCGCTCGCCGCCCTCGGCTACACCGAGAAAGAAGCTGCCGCCGCGGTGCGCACGCTGCCCACCGGCACGGGTGTTTCTGAAGGCATCCGCATGGCCTTGAAGTCGCTGGTTCGAAACTAGTTGAAGGCTCCATGCTCGAACACGACCGGCTGATCACGCCCTCGCCCGCCTCGCCCAACGAAGAAGTCGTCGAACGCGCGCTGCGTCCGCGACGCCTGCACGAATATGTGGGCCAGAAGCGCATCCGCGAGCAGCTCGAAATTTTCATTGCCGCCGCGCGCGGCCGCCAGGAGTCGCTCGATCACCTCCTGTTGTTCGGTCCGCCCGGCCTGGGCAAGACCACCCTCGCCCATATCGTTGCCGAAGAGATGGGCGTGAAGATGCGCCAGACCTCCGGGCCGGTGCTCGAGCGGCCGGGCGATCTCGCCGCCATCCTGACCAATCTCGAAAAGAACGACGTGCTCTTCATCGATGAAATCCACCGGCTGTCGCCGATCGTTGAAGAGATCCTGTATCCCGCACTCGAAGACTTCCAGATCGACATCATGATCGGCGAAGGTCCGGCGGCCCGCTCGATCAAACTCGATCTGCAGCCGTTCACGCTGGTCGGCGCGACCACGCGCGCAGGCATGCTGACCAATCCGCTGCGCGACCGCTTCGGAATCGTCGCCCGGCTCGAGTTCTATACGGCCGAAGAACTGACCTCAATCGTCGCGCGCTCGGCGCGCCTGCTCAATGTGCCCGCCGATGCCGAAGGCGCTGCCGAAATCGCCCGACGCTCGCGCGGCACCCCTCGGATCGCCAACCGGCTGCTGCGAAGAGTCCGCGACTACGCTGAGGTCAAGACCGATGGCCGCATCACCCACGCGACCGCAGACGCTGCTCTGCGGATGCTCGATGTCGACTCGGCAGGTTTCGATGTCATGGATCGCAAGCTGCTGCTGGCTGTGATCGAACGATTCGCCGGCGGCCCGGTCGGGGTCGACAACCTGGCCGCGGCGATCAGCGAGGAGCGCGAGACCATCGAAGATGTGCTCGAACCCTTCCTCATCCAGCAGGGATTTCTGCAGCGCACGCCGCGTGGACGCATCGCCACCACGGCGGCCTATCGGCACTTCGGGATCGTCCAGCCACGCGCCGGTGCCGCGCAGGAGCTGTGGGAGACGCCGCCAGCCGATCCGCCCGCGTCCGCGCCGGGCACCCCTGCCGCCTGACCACCACCGATAGAGACGCATGGCTCAACTGGATCACGATGAATTCGTCTGGCGGCTGGTCGAGGCCACGCCGCGATTGTGGGCGACCAAACTCATCATCGGCTTGAATGTGCTGATGTGGCTGCTCAACCTGGCCACCGGAATGTCGCCGATCTCGCCAGAACCGCGCGCCCTGCTCTTCTGGGGGGGAAACTTTCTGCCGTTGACCCTGGAGCAGCCCTGGCGCCTGCTCACGAGCACACTGCTGCACGGCGGCATCATCCATCTGGGCTTCAACATGTGGGCGCTCTGGGATACCGGACGCCTCGCCGAGCGCTTTTACGGCAATACCCAGTTTCTGCTGATCTACATCTTCTCCGGGCTCTGCGGATCGATGGCGAGCCTGTTCTTTGCAGCCAGCCAGACGGTATCGGTGGGCGCATCGGGCGCAATCTTCGGTGTGGTCGGCGCGCTGCTCTCGGCGCTGTTCACCAAGCACAACAAGCTACCGCCCACACTGGTGTCCGCCATGCGCTCGTCCATGCTCATGTTCGTGGGCCTTTCAATGGTGATGGGCTTCGTCGTCAGCCATATCGACAATGCAGCGCACATCGGCGGCATGGTGGGCGGCTTCACCATAGC
>JAYVOV010000189.1:0-7864 GCA_043757735.1 Burkholderiaceae bacterium | reverse complement strand
CCGCCGACATCACCGCTGGCCTGTGCGCCGGCATCAGGGCAACACCACCCGCGACGCCCGACAACTGAAAGCAACCATGTCCGCCTCTTTGTTCCCCGAGATCACCCGCATCACCACCCGCACCGGATTGATCTTCGACGCCTGGGTGGCGGGCCCGGCAGATGGCGCGCTGGTGCTGATGCTGCACGGCTATCCGCAGTCGCGGCACACCTGGCGCGATCAGCTGCCGGCGCTGGCTGCGGCCGGCTACCGGGTGGTGGCACCCGATCAGCGTGGCTATTCGCCGGGTGCTCGTCCCGATCCGGCCGATCTGGCCAACTACCACTACGATCTCCTGGTGAGCGATGCGATCGACATCGCGGCGGCCTGTGGCCATGCGCAGGGCCGCTTTCACCTGGTGGGACACGACTGGGGAGGGCAGGTGTCGTGGGGGGTGGCCGATCGCTATCCTGATCGCCTGGCCTCGCTCAGCATCTTGTCGCGCCCGCACCCGTCGGCCTTCGTGCGTGCGCTGCAAGATCCCGACGGCGACCAGAAACACCGCTCGCGCCACCATCGCGCGTTTCTCGATCCCGCCACCGCATCATTGCTGCTGGCCGATGAGGCACGCCGGCTGCGCCGAGTGCTGATCGAGGCGGGGGTGCCGCCCCCGGCGGTCGAGATGTACGTTTCAGTGCTCGGCAAACCCGCAGCGCTCGAGGCGGCGCTGGCCTGGTATCGCGCCCAGAAAGATCTGCGAGTCGCCACCGGCGTCATCACCGTGCCCACGATGTACGTATGGGGCGATGCCGATGCCTCGGTGTCGCCCACTGCCGCCAGGGGCACGGCCGAGTTCGTCAGTGGGCCGTATCGCTTCGTGACCCTGCCCGGCGCCGGGCATTTTTCAACCGATCAGCAGCCGTTGCGAATCAACGAACTGCTGCTCGAACACCTCGCGGCGCATCCCGCCTGACGGCGGGAAACACTCGGCGAGGTCTCGCCACCGCCACCGCCACCGCCACCGCTACCGCTACGCTCAAGCTTCGCCGAGATCGATCACGCCGCGCGCTGCCAGGCCGGCGATTTCTTCGCTGCTGTAGCCATGCTCGGCCAGAACTGCGGCGGTGTCCTCGCCCACTCTCGGTGAGGTGGCCAGCCGCGATCCGTCCTTGAACCGCGCCATGCCAGGCAGGTTGCCGACCGGCACCGGTTTGGGCACGCCCGGCTGCGAGAGCCAGGCGACGGCCTCGGTTTCAACGACCTGTGGCTCCTTCAGGAACTCGGCGTAGCGGTTCACCCGCTCGAACAGCAAGCCAGCTTCGGCCAGCCTTGCCGAGAGGCCCGCGCTGGGCAGCGGTTCAATGATCTTGCGCAGCATGTCCATCAGCACACTCTCGTGCTGGAATCGCTTGTTGGGCGTGGTGAATCGTTCATCGCCAGCCAGCTCCGGATGATCGAGCGCCTTGCACAGCGCCAGCCAGTCGCGATCGTGGATTGCCGCGATCGACATCCAGCCGTCGGCCGTTTTGAACACGCCATGGGGCACGCCGCCGGGCTGCACCGTGCCGCCTTCCAGATAGGCGCACATCATGCGGATCGCCTGCAGGCCGGTAGCACCCTGCATCAGGCTCGCGTCCAGGTAACGGCCACGGACTTCGTCGCGGCGCGCATACAAGGCCGATGACAACCCCTGAAACGCGTACAGCGCGGTCACCATGTCGACCGGAATCACCGGGACACGATGCGGGATGCCGTCTTCACCGTGATTCTCGCCAGTGAGACCAGTGAAGGCCTGCAACACCGGGTCCATGGCCGGGCGGCCGACCAGCGGCCCGGTCTGGCCGAAGCCGGAGATCGACAGATAGACGATACCTGGCTGGCGCGCCGAGACTGCTTCGTAGTCAAAGCCCAGACGCCTGATGACGCCGGGCCGAAAGCCTTCGATAAAGACGTCGGCGTCGGCGAGAATGCGCCATAGCACCGCCTTGCCTTCATCGCCTTTCAGGTCGATCGACACAGCCCGTTTGCCCAGATTGCCGATGATCGAAAACGCGGAGTGGTCACCGTAGCGCGCGCCCAGCACGCGGCTCCAGTCGCCGTCGCCGGTGCCCTCCACCTTGATCACCTGCGCGCCCTGCTGGGCCAGCAGCATGCCGCAGTACGGGCCGGCGATGCCCTGGCTGAGGTCGACGACTTTCAGGCCTGCGAACGGGGCGTCATAGCTCATCGGAAATCCTTTGGCGCAGAGGGCCGTTCGTTTGAATGGTCACGGGCGCGCGTTTCGTTGATCGGGCGCCGGCAGCAGCTCGCCGGCGGAGTTCAGCCGGCGGGGTTCAGCCGGCGGGATTCGGGAAATGCGTTTGAATTTCGCGCACCGCGGCCAGCGTGTCGGCGTCGAGCTCGAATTGCGCGCCGGCGATGTTTTCGCGCAGCTGCGCCATGGACGTCGCCCCGATGATGCTGGCGCCGACGAACCAGCGGCTTTTCACGTAGCCCAGCGCCAGCTGCGCCATCGACAAACCACGTGCCTTGGCCAGCACCGAATAGGCCTCGACCGCCTGCACCACGCGCTCGTTGCGAAACCGCAGGCCGAGCTGATCGAAAAGCACGAAGCGGGTGCCGGCGGGTCTGGCGCCCCCCAGGTACTTGCCGGTCAGTGCGCCGCCAGCCAGCGGGCTGTAGGCCAGCAGCGACATGGACTGGCGATGCAAGGCTTCGGCCAGGTCGCCATCGGTGCCGCGCGACACCAGGCTGTAGCTGTTCTGGGTGGCGACCGGCCCCGGCACACTGAGTTCAGCGGCGGCCCGATGGAACTCGCACACGCCCCACGCGGTTTCGTTGGAGAGGCCGTAGTGGCGAATTTTTCCGGCCTTGATCAGGGCAGCCATGCCTGCCACTTGCTCGCGGATCGCCGGGCCATCGCGTTCTTTGGACGGATCGAATTCGGTCGAGCCGAACATCGGCACATTGCGCTGCGGCCAATGAATCTGATAGAGGTCGATGTAGTCGGTGCGTAGCCTGGAGAGGCTGGTGTGGGCCGCTTCGGCGATGTTCTCGCGGGTGAGATCGGTGCGGCCGTCGCGGATCCAGTCGCGCCGTCCGGGGCCGGCCACCTTGGTGGCCAGCACGATCTGGTCGCGCGGCTGCCTGGCCAGCCAGTTGCCGACGATGGTCTCGGTGCGGCCCTGGGTGCGCGCATTGGGCGGCACCGGGTACATCTCGGCCGTGTCGATGAAGTTGATGCCCTCGCCGATCGCGAAGTCGAGCTGCTCATGGCCTTCGGTTTCGGAGTTCTGCTCGCCCCAGGTCATGGTGCCCAGGCAGATCTCGGAGACCTGCAGGGCGGTGCTGGGGAGGGTTTTGAATTTCATGGGTTGTATCACCTGAATGGCGTGGCGAAGATCGATCTTGCTGGCTGCGGTTCGGGTTCTGACGTGACGCAGGCTCAGATGGCGGTGGCGGGCTCAAGCACGAAGCCTTCGTAGCCACTGGCTGCCACTGCGTCGCAGCGCGCGCGGTAGACGCCGAGGCCGCCGATGTAAGGCATGAATACACGGGCCTTGCCGGGGATGTTGGCGCCTACATACCAGGAGTTGGCCTGCGGGAAGAGCGTCTGGTCGGCAACCGTGTTCACATGCTCGACCCAGTCCGCTTCTGCCTGTGCGTCGGCGTCGATGCGGGCGATGCGCGCTGCGCGCAGGTGCACGAGGCAGCGGGTGATCCATTCAACGTGCTGTTCGATCGAACTGATCATGTTCGAGAGCACCGACGGACTGCCCGGGCCGGTGATGACGAACAGGTTGGGGAATCCCGCGGTCATCAGGCCCAGGTAGGTTCGCGGGCCATCCGCCCACTTTTCTTTGAGGGACAGGCCTTCGGCATTGCGGATGTCGACGCTGGTCAGCGCGCCGGTGATGGCATCGAAGCCGGTGGCCAGCACGATGGCGTCGAACTCGTAGGTGGCCCGCGAGGTGCGAATGCCGGCAGGCGTGATCGCCTCGATCGGGTCTTCGCGAACGTCGACCAGCGTGACGTTGTCGCGGTTGTAGGTTTCGAAATAACCGCTGTCGAGGCAGATGCGTTTGGTGCCGATGAAGTGATTGTTTGGCGCGAGACGCTCGGCGGTTGCCGGGTTCTTGACGATGCTGCGGATTTTTGCTCGAACGAATTCGGCCGCGGTGTCGTTGGCCTGGCGGTTGGTCAGCAGATCGTTGTACAGGCGGGTGAAGGCGGTGCTGCCGCGCATCCAGCCCGTTTCATAGACCTGCTGGCGCGTCTCGGGCGCGTCGTCGAGCGCCGATCTGGTGGGGATCGGGTAACCGGCGATGCCGGCAGGCGTATGCCGGGCGCGCTCCCGAACCGCCGGGTAGTCCGCCTTGAAGTGCTCGACCTCGTTCGCGTCGAGCGGGCGATTGACGGCGGGCAGGCTGAAGTTGGGGGTGCGCTGGAACACGTGCAGGTGCGCGGCCTGGCTCGCGACGACTGGTATCGCCTGGATGCCGGATGATCCGGTGCCGATGATGCCGACGCGCTGGCCGCTGAAGTCGACCCCTTCCTTTGGCCACAGCCCGGTGTGATAAAGGCTGCCGCGGAAGCTGTCGCGGCCTTTGAAGTCGGGCATTCGGGGCAGGGACAGACAACCCACAGCCATGATGCAAAAGGGCGCGGTTGCGACCTCGCCGCGTTCGGTCCGCAGGGCCCACTCGTTAGTGCGCGCGTCGAAACGCGCGCTGCTCACGCGGGTGTTGAAGGCGATGTCGGGGCGCAGATCGAAGCGATCGGCCACATGGTTGGCATACGCGAGGATGTCGGCCTGCGCCGCATAGCGCTCCTGCCAGACCCACTCCTGCTGCAGTTCGTTGGAGAATGAGTACGAATACTCGAGGCTTTCGACGTCGCAGCGTGCGCCCGGATAACGGTTCCAGTACCAGGTTCCGCCGACGCCGCTGCCGGCCTCGAATACCCGTACACGCATCCCGAGCGCGCGCAGACGGTGCAGCATGTACAGGCCGCCGAAGCCCGCGCCGACGATGATCGCGTCGTAGCGTCGGGCAACGGATGGCTGGGCATTTGCGGGCGGGTGGCCGGCCTCGGGCATGGCGTCTCCTTCGTCTCTGAAAAATTGCGAGTATTAATTTTCGCTGGTGAAACCATCGGGCGAGCCAAGCCGGAATCGGCATGGCTTTACCTGAAGATGCGTTTACCAAGCGTTTTGCCTCATGATACGTTAGGTCGACTTTGACGACATCCCCCGACCAGCGCGCCGCGCTCGGTGTTCTCGTCCTGTGTACCGTGATGAATATTCTCTCGCGCGGTATCGGGGAGAGTTTCGCTATTTTTCTGCTCCCGATCACGCGCGAATTCGGCGCAGACCGCGCGACCTTGACCGGGGTCTATTCCACCTATGTGCTGGTGATCGGGCTGATGTCGCCGGTGGCCGGCCTGGCGGTCGATCGGCTGGGGCCGCGCCTGTGTTACGGGATGGGGCTGCTTGCATTCGGGTCCGCCTATCTGCTGGCGGGCTCGATGCAGTCCTTGTGGCAGATGTACCTGCTCATCGGCGTGCTGAGCGCTGTCGGCTCGTCGCTGATCGGGACGGTGCCGGCGTCGAGCCTGGCCAGCCGCTGGTTCCGGGCGCGCCTGCCCACCGCGATGGGCATGCTGTCGGCGGCGCTCGGTGCGGGAATGCTGATCGTCGCGCCGTTCTCGCAATGGCTGGTCGACCATCAGGGCTGGCGTGTTGCCTACCAGGTTCTGGGAACCTGTCTGCTGGGCGTGCTTTTGCCTGTGCTGCTGCTGCCATGGGGGCGCATAGCCGCCGGTTCACCGGAAGTGGTGGGCGCCACTGTTCGGCGCGCCGCTGCCCAGGACCCCTGGACCCTCGTGCGCGCGCTGCGCACTACGCTCTTCTGGTCGCTGACCGGCGTGATGTTCTTCACCTCGATCACCACCTACACGATCAGCGTCCAGCTCGTGGCGTGCCTGGTCGATGCCGGATTCACAGCCCTGCAGGCAGCGTCGATCTTCGGCATGGTCGGCATGGCATCGATCGCGGGCATGCTCGGTGCCGGTGCGCTGGCCGAACGGATCGGCGAGCGCCGGGTCGCGGTCCTGTCCTACGGCTCCACCATTACCGGTATCGCACTGCTGGCCTTGGCATTGCGTCACCCCTCGGCCGCCTTGGCCGGCGCGTTCATTGTGCTGTTCGGCACCATGCAGGGGTCGCGCGGTCCGCTGGTCGCGGTACTGATCGCGCGCAACTTTCCCGGCGCGATGGGCCGCGTCTATGGTCTCGTGCTGCTCAGCGTGGGCGTGGGCGCTGCGTTCGGGTCGTGGGCCAGCGGTGCACTTTTCGATCTCACCGGCGGCTACGATGCCGGATTCGCCCTGTCGGCCGCCGGCGCGGTCTGCGGACTGGCTTCATTCTGGACGGTGCCCGCACTGTCGGGTGTGCCGCGGGCGCGCCTTCAATCCTGAGTTTCAGCAATCGACATCACCCCAAAGGAGAAATCCATGCGCCTGAATTCCCCCCGCTTGCAGCCCGTGCCCACCAGTGAATGGACCGCCGAACAATCCGAACTCGCCGCGCCGCTAGTCCAGCGCAGCAAGATGTTGAACATTTTTCGCACGCTGCTCAATCACCCGGCTGCGATGCGCGGTTTCATGGGCTGGGGCAGCTATGTATTGAGCAAGAAGAACACGCTGCCGGCGCGCGAGCGCGAGATCGCGGTCCTGCGCACCGGCTTTCTGTGCCGCTCCGGCTACGAATGGACCCAGCACGTGCCGATCGGCCAGCGCGCCGGCCTGACCGAAGCCGAGATCGCGGCGATCAAGAAAGGTGCTGATGCGCCAAACTGGAGCCCGGCGGATGCGGCACTGATCAGAGCCTGCGACGAGCTGCACGCCCGGCAGTTCATCAGCGAACCCACCTGGCAGGCGCTCAGCGCTCACTTTCAGCCCAAGCAGTGCATGGACGTGGTGTTTACTGTCGGCCAGTACACGCAGGTATCGATGCTGCTGAACACCTTCGGCGTGCAGCTCGACGAAGGGCAGACGCTCGATCCCGATCTCGCGTCCTGAAGCCGCAGCCACCTGGAACGACCATGACCGATTCTGCCGGGCAGCGCTGGCGCATTCTGGCCGCACTCACGTTCGCGCGCACCTCGATGGGCTACCAGTTCCAGTCGATCGCTGCGACCGCGCCGGTGCTTGCCGTGCAGCTGAATCTGAGCATGGCCGAGATCGGGTTTCTGGTCGGCCTCTACCTGTTGCCCGGACTGGTGTTCGCGCTGCCGGGCGGGCTGCTCAGCGCGCGCTTCGGCGATCGGCGCATCGTGCTGATCGGCCTGGCCGCCATGGTGGTCGGTGGACTGATGGTGGCCGGCGCCACCGACGTACGGCTGGCGATGGCCGGCCGGCTGGTGGGCGGCGCGGGCGGCGTTCTGATGAACGTCGCGCTGACCAAGATGGTGGCCGACTGGTTCGCCGGCCGCGAGACGGTGCTCGCCATGTCGGTGCTCATCACGGCCTGGCCGATCGGTATCTGTCTGGCCCTGTTCACGCTGGGCAGTATTGCAAGCACCTGGTCGCCCGCCGTTGCCTATGCGGCGACCAGTGTTCTCGCGGCCCTGGGCATGATCGCGGTCGCCTTGTTCTATCGGCCCGCACCCGGCGCACCGCAGGTTCCCGAGGTTCGGCTGTCGGCGTTCTCGCGCCGCGAGTGGCTGCTGCTCAGCGTGGGCGCCACGCCCTGGATGTTCTACAACGCCGCGTACGCCATCATCGTTGCGTTCGTGCCAATGTGGCTGGCGGGCGCCGGCCTGTCGATCGCCAGGGCGGGTGGCTATACCGCCATCAACTCGCTGCTGGTCATCGTGTCCGTACA
>JAYVOV010000188.1:0-2156 GCA_043757735.1 Burkholderiaceae bacterium | reverse complement strand
ACTCTCATGACCTCAAGCTCTCGAACCGCCCGGTGCGGACCCGCATGCCGGGTGGTGTGGCAGGGGTGCCTCCTATGATGGAGGCCCCCTATGCCGATGCGTCGCGGGTTTCTGGATTGGCCGTCTTATACCCTCTGGTCTCGTCCGCAGTGCTCGGACAATCGGTCGATCCGGCCGCCAGACGAACGCGGTATAGTCCGGGCAGTTTTCCGGTGCTCGAGAGGCTGATGTGACAATGCGATTGGCGGCGTTCAGTATGTCTGCCGCACTGCTGGCCATGGCCGGCGCGGCGCAGGCCCAGATTTATCGCTGCGAGGGTCCCGGCGGTGTTGTCGAGTACACCAACGCGCCGCCTGCGGGCCCACAAGTCGGGCGTACCTGCAAGACAGTAGACGCAGCGATCACAGTGATCCCTGCGCCCAAGACGCCCGTGCGCGCAGCGCCGCCATCTGGTGCGGGCAATGGTGCTGGTGCTGGTGCGGCAGCCGGCGCTGCCGGTGCGGGCAGCGCCGGCGGTAAGCCGGCCGCAACTTCCCCTGATGGCTTTCCGAAGGTTGATCCGGCTGCGCAGCGCACGCGCGACAGCGACCGGCGCCGCATCCTCGAAGACGAGCTGAAAAAAGAGGAAGGGCATCTGGCCGAGGTCAAAAAGGAATACAACAACGGCGAGCCCGAGCGGCTGGGCGACGAGCGCAATTACCAGAAGTATCTTGATCGTGTGCAGCGCCTAAAGGACGACATCCAGCGTACCGAGGGCAACCTCAGCAGCATTCGCCGCGAACTCGGCGCGCTGAAGAACTGATCTTCGCGTCCGGCGCAAAGCTTCATTGTGGCGACGCGCCCGGGCAAGGACGGCACAGAGCGGCGCAAGCGCCCCGAGTCCCTACTCGCCGGGCTCGATCTTCTGGCCAGCGGCGTGGTCGTGCTCGATGCGGAGGGCCGCGCCGTCTTCATCAATCAGGCGGCAGAACAACTGTTCGACCTGTCTTCGCGCATTCTCACCGGGCATCACTTCGCACGCATGTTCGCCAATGGGCTGATCATCGATTCGCTCGTCGAAGAAGCCTGCAACAATGCGTTCGGCCAGAAACACCAGGAGCTCATCCTCGAGCGGGCTGGCCGAGACCCGCTCATGCTGTCATCCACGGCCTCGGTGCTCGACAGCCCGCTGGGTTCTCTGCTGCTCGAATTCCGCCCGATCGAGCACCGCATGCGGCATGAGCGGGAGTCCAAGCTGCTCGATTCCGCGCAGGCCAATCGGGAACTGGTGCGCAATCTGGCGCACGAGATCAAGAACCCGCTCGGTGGCCTGCGCGGCGCGGCGCAACTGCTCGAGACAGAACTGCCCTCGCCCACGCTGCGCGAATACACGCAGGTGATCATCAAGGAGGCCGATCGTCTGCAGGCGCTGGTCGATCGGCTGCTTGCACCGCACCGCCATGCCCGAGTAGTGGCGCCAATGAACATCCACGAAGTGTTCGAACGGGTGCGCTCGGTGGTGCTGGCCGAGTACGGCCCGAGCCTGGACATCAGGCGCGACTACGACGCCAGCCTGCCTGACTTTCATGGCGACAAGGAGCAGTTGATCCAGGTCGTCATGAACATCTTGCGCAATGCGGCGCAGGCATTGTCGGGTGCCGGACGCGTCACTTTGCGCACCCGGATCGCCCGTCAGATCACGATCGGCCAGCGCCGCCATCGTCTGGCATTGGATTTGCATGTGATTGACAACGGACCGGGAATTCCAGAGTCGATTCGTGACAGGATCTTCTTTCCACTGGTGACTGGCCGTGAGGGTGGCAGTGGTTTGGGTCTGTCGCTCGCACAAAGCTTCGTGCAGCAGCACGGCGGTGTGATCGAGTGTGAGAGCCGGCCAGGCCGTACTGAATTTCGGATTCTGCTGCCGCTGGTGTAGGCGTGGGCCTGCCAGAGGCGGGAAGTCAGAGCTTGGACATGAACTCGGTTTGGATCGTGGATGACGACCAGTCGATACGCTGGGTGTTGGAACGGGCGTTATCGCGTGAAGGTTTCGATGTGCGGGTGTTCAGCACCGCGCGCGAGTGCTTGCGGGCGCTCGATGACGGAGTGCCGCGGGTGCTGGTGTCCGATATCCGGATGCCAGGCGAGAGCGGTATCGAACTCCTTCAGAAGATCAA
>JAYVOV010000187.1:0-7890 GCA_043757735.1 Burkholderiaceae bacterium | reverse complement strand
GATCGACAAGATACTGCGCCAGACATGCCGAGGCTGCGTCGCGCGCCAGGATGACACCAATGTCGGCGTCGCTGACCATGTCGGTCAGGCCGTCCGAGCACAGCAGCAGCCGATCGCCGGGTGCGAGTTCGAATTCACCGAAATCGGGCTGGACCGCGGGCTCGACCCCCAATGCGCGGGTCAGGACACCACGCATCGATGATTCACGGACCCGTTCGGGATCGCTCAGTCCGGCATCGATCATCGCCTGCCCGACCGAGTGATCGCGGGTCAGCTGATGAAGTTCGGTGGCGCGCAGCAGGTAGATCCGGGAATCGCCGACATGGGCGAACCGCAGCGCCAAGCCGCACACCCGGGCGACAACCACCGTCGTGCCCATGCCGAGGCATTCGGGGCGTCGTGCGGCCGCGGCCAGGATGGCCGAGTTGGCAGCGTGAACCGCGCGCGCGAGTTGCTCTTGCGGCGGGGACGACTCGTCGCCGAAGATTTCGTCGGCCAGGGTGTGTGCCACCGAATCAACCGCGATCGCGCTCGCCACTTCGCCTGCGTTATAGCCGCCCATGCCGTCGGCCAGTACGATCAGGCCAAGACCAGGTTCGATCCGCCAGGCGTCTTCATTGTGCGCTCGACATCGGCCCGCATCCGACAGTCCGGCCCATTCGCCAGGCAGCAGGGACCCTGGGGTCGCTGCCAGGGCCGCGCTGGCCGAAGAGCGATGTGCGAGGTGGAGGGCAGTGTCGTTCATGCTGGAGACTCTAGAACCGCCAGCACCGCCCTCTAAGGAACAATTTCATGAACGGCCCAAGGCCACCGCCGAGCGGTGCACGGCGAGTGGCGGCACCGTTGCAGGGACGCGCCCCTCGCCGCGATGCACCCCGGTCAGGGTGCGCCGCCGGCGCTCAATGCGCCCGCACGGTGCGCGCGACGGCCGACTTCTTCCGATTGAGCATCGCCCAGCCGAGCCCAAGCACCAGGATCACTCCGGCAATACCAAGGCTGATCGGCAGCTTTGCGGCCGGCAGACCGATCTGGGCGGCAAACGCCAGCAGGCCGTCCTTGACGGCGGGGTCGTCGACCACGATTTCGCCGGCAATGAACCCGAGCAGACCCGCGCCCAGCCAGACCACGACTGGAAACCGCTCGATGACCTTGAGCAGCAGCGTACTGCCGAAAATCACCAGCGGTATCGACATGGCCAGGCCGATGATCAGCAGCAGGGTGTTGCCCTTTGCCGCGGCCGCCACTGCAATCACGTTGTCGAGACTCATGACCAGGTCGGCGATGAGGATGGTGCGCACCGCCGCCATCATGCCGCCGGCCTCTTTGCCGTCATGCTCGCCGCCGTCCTCGGGCAGGATCAGGGTGATACCGATGTAAATCAGCAGCACCGCACCGATCAGTTTGAGCCACGGCAACTCCAGCAGCTGCGCTGCGACCAGCGTCAGACCGATCCGCATGACAATGGCCGCGCCCGAGCCGATCATGATTGCCTGCTTTTGCTGCCTGGCGGGCAGCGAACGGGCCGCGAGCGCGATCACCACAGCGTTGTCGCCGGACAATAAGATGTTGACCCAGATGATCTGGCCAAGAGCCAGCCAAAAGGCGGTGCTGCCGAATTCCATTGTTCCTCCCGTGACTGCTGCCAGCATGGGTTGTTGGCCTCTGTCGGGCCGCTGGCAAAGCGGCCGTATTGTCCGTCGAAAGCCGGAATTGGGAAAGCGTACTGCGTCAGCGCCGCAACGCATACCGCGGCAAGAACCACAGCGCCAACGCGGCGCTCCAGAACAACACCACCAGGTAGATGCCCATGCTCACGCGAAAAGGGCCTGCAGTCTTGGGCCAGTGCTGCACGAAGGGCGGGATCAGCACCAGGTCGTAGATGAGAAAGCCGATCAGCTGCCCGGTGGCGTTGCTTACACCGGGCCTAAGCCAGCCGTGGAAGAAGTAGACCGCCGAGGCCAGGAACAGAAAGCCGAAGATCACTGAACTTTCGGGTTTCAGCGGCCAGGGGAAGACCACCGTTGCACCGGCCAGCAGCAGGACCGTGGCGATGGCCAGTGCAGTCGCAAAAACCAGGAACGACAGGCGCACCACCTGAGGCGTTGGCCGGTCATCGCGAACGGGAAAGTTCGATCGGATCAGGAACAGGCCGAGTGAACCGGCCGCCACCACGACGCCCGCGCCGGCCCAGAGCCACAGCGAAGGGTTGGGCGGCGTGCCTTGTGCCGCGACCGCAAAAGCCGCGATGCCGATGGCCGACGCCGTAAAGCCGATCAAACCACCGCGTACCGCCTGCAATTCGAGCGTGAGTGCCACCCAGGCGATGGAGCCGGCCTGAGCCAGCATCATTGAGGCAATGAACAGGTAGCTCAAGCGGCCATCGGGCCAGGGCCACAGGCGGCGCGCCCAATCGGCATCGAAAAGGAAACCGCAGCCAACGACCAGCAACAGCAGCGACTGCGCGGCCAGCAGCCCTCGGACAAGATGCGCTGGCATCCGATTCTCCTGCGGGTAAGGGATCAGGTGTCGCCGCAGTATAGAGAGGTTGTTTCAAAATACAGAAAATCGTACGCCAAGCGGCCCCGCCTGCGCCCGCGCCCGGGCCCCGCCCGAGCCCGGCTCGGCCCGGCCCGGCGCCAGGGGTACAGCGCAGGCGCCTAAAGCAGCGCTTTCATCAGGCTGGCCATCTCTGACGGATTGCGGGTTACCTTGAATCCGCACTCCTCCATCACCGCCAGTTTGGCATCGGCAGTGTCGGCCCCGCCGGAAATCAGCGCACCCGCATGGCCCATGCGTTTGCCCGCAGGCGCGGTCACCCCCGCGATGAAACCCACGATCGGCTTGTTCATGTTGTCTTTGGCCCAGCGCGCTGCATCTGCCTCGTCCGGTCCACCGATCTCGCCGATCATGATCACCCCGTCGGTGTCGGGGTCGTCGTTGAACATCTTCATGACATCGATGTGCTTGATCCCGTTGATCGGATCGCCGCCGATGCCGACCGCACTCGACTGGCCGAGGCCGAGCTCAGTCACCTGCGCCACTGCTTCATAGGTCAGCGTGCCGGAGCGCGAGACGATGCCGATGCGGCCCTTGCGGTGGATGTGGCCCGGCATGATGCCGATCTTGATTTCTTCGGGTGTAATCAGCCCCGGGCAGTTGGGCCCAAGCAGTACCGTCTTCTTGCCACCGGCGGCCTCTTTGGCCTTCATGCGGTTGCGCAGTTCGAGCATGTCGCGCACCGGAATGCCTTCCGTGATGCAGATCACGAGATCCAGGTTGGCTTCGACGGCCTCCCAGATGGCGGCGGCAGCGCCCGGGGGCGGCACGTAGATCACCGACACGGTGGCGCCAGTGGCTCTGGCGGCTGCGCCGGTGGTCGCAAAAATAGGGATGCCTTCGAAGTCCTCGCCCGCCTTCTTCGGGTTGACCCCGGCGACGAAGCAGTTCTTGCCGTTGGCATAGTCTCGGCACATCCGCGTGTGGAATTGACCGGTCTTGCCGGTGATCCCCTGCGTGATGACCTTGGTGTCCTTGTTGATCAGGATAGCCATTGAATGATCTCCGGTGAACTCTGCGCGGGTTTAAGCGGTGGCTGCAGCGGTGGCTGCTGCTGCAGCCGCGACCACCTTCTGCGCGGCGTCGGCCATGGTGTCGGCGGCAATGATGGGCAGACCGGAGTCGGCGAGCATCTGCTTGCCGATGTCTTCGTTGGTGCCCTTCATGCGCACCACCAGTGGAACCGTCAGACCCACCGAGCGCGACGCCGAGATCACGCCTTCTGCGATCACATCGCAGCGCATGATGCCGCCGAAAATATTCACCAGAATGGCCGCCACTTTGGGGTTTCCAAGCATGATCTTGAACGCTTCGGTGACCTTCTCGGTGGTGGCGCCGCCGCCCACATCGAGGAAGTTGGCGGGCTCGCCACCGAACAGCTTGATGGTGTCCATGGTGGCCATTGCCAGGCCGGCGCCGTTGACCAGACAGCCGATATTGCCGTCAAGCTGAATGTAGGCCAGGTCGTACTTGCTGGCCTCGATCTCGGCCGGGTCTTCTTCGTCGAGATCGCGCATCTCGACCAGCTCCGGATGACGAAACAGGGCGTTCGGGTCGAAGTTGAACTTGGCGTCCAGCGCAATGATGTCGCCGCTGCCGGTCAGGATGAGGGGATTGATTTCCGCCAGGGAGGCGTCGGTGTCCCAATAGGCTTTGTAGAGGGCCTGCAGGGTTGCGCGTGCTTTGGCCATCGAGGCTTCAGGGATGCCGATGCCGCGCGCCAGCGAATCTGCATCGGCATCTGTCAGGCCGGTGGCCGGATCGACAAACACCTTGAGCAGTTTCTCGGGGGTGTGCGCGGCCACTTCTTCGATGTCCATGCCGCCTTCGCTGGAAGCCATGACGCAGACGCGCTGCGAGCCGCGATCGGTGACGATACCGACATAAAGCTCCTTGCGGATGTCGGCGCCTTCTTCGATCAGCAGGCGGCGCACTTTCTGACCAGAGGCACCCGTCTGGTGGGTGACCAGCTGCATGCCCAGGATGCTCCCGGCAAGCTGCTCGACCTCGGCCACCGAGCGCGCGAGTTTCACGCCACCGCCCTTGCCACGACCGCCCGCATGAATCTGCGCCTTGACCACCCAGACAGGTCCACCGAGCGTTTGCGCCGCCTTGACCGCTTCGGCCACCGAGAAACACGCAATCCCGCGTGGTATCGGCACGCCGAACCGTTTCAGGATCGCCTTGCCCTGATACTCATGGATCTTCATTGAAAATCACCTCGAACACGTGGAAAGCATGGCGGCCGCGGGGGCGGTCGTGCCGGCGGGATAGCCGTTCGTTGCCGTTGCGGATAATGAACTGGGATGGGAGTGCTGTCTTGCGGCGTGGCGCAATTGCATCGCCGGGACCGCCGAACGATGTGGGCTTGCCGCCGTTTTTGTCTGCGGAAACACCGGGTTTTCCTGGGGAAACGCCAGCGGCAAAGACATGATTTTTGAAATGGTGCGCCGCGGAAAGCGCGGATGTTATCACGGCACTGCGGCGAGCGCCCGAGTGCGGCGCCGCGCTTCAGCAGTCGGGTCAATCAGGCAGTTTCGCCTGCCTGTGCTGCCGCTTGAATACCGCCGCCACCGCCTCGCCAGTGAAGCCGCGAGCCACCAGAAACCGGTGCTGGCGCGCCCGTTCGGTCAAATCTGCCGGTGCCTGACCGAACCGACGCTCCCACACCTGCCAGGCCCGCTCTGACTCGGTAATCTTCAAGGCAGCGAGCGCCAAGCTGCGATCGCCTGCCGGGATGCGATGTTCGGAGAGTTCCTGTTCGACCCGACGCAGACCATACTTGGGCGAGCGGCGCCGAACCAGACTTTCGACGAAACGTTCTGTGCTGAGGTGCCCGCCCAGTTCCAGCGCGTCGAGCAGATCGGCCACTTCTTGCGGGTGTTCTGCGTGCGGGGCCAGCTTGCGAGCCAGCTCCGCGCGGCTTTGCTCACGGCGGGCCAGGTGCGCCAGGGCGCGGCCCCGCAAGGAGAGTGTCTTGCCGCGGATCAGGCGGCCTCCTCTGAGCTCGCGGTGCCGCGATGGTTCACGCCGTAGTGCTCGCGAACTTTGTTCTCGATGTCGCGCGCAAGATCAGGCCGCTCACGCAGGAACTCACGGGCATTGTCCTTGCCTTGGCCGATCCGTTCACCCAGATAGCTGTACCAGGCACCCGATTTTTCGATCACCGAACATTCTGAGCCGAGATCGAGGATTTCGCCTTCGCGGGAGATGCCCTCGCCGTAGAGGATGTCAAACGAAGCCTGCTTGAATGGCGAGGCAACCTTGTTCTTGACGACCTTCACCTTGGTCTCGGAGCCAATAACTTCTTCGCCCTTCTTGATGGAGCCGGTGCGGCGGATGTCCAGCCGTACAGACGCATAGAACTTGAGCGCATTGCCACCGGTGGTGGTTTCGGGGTTGCCGAACATGACGCCGATCTTCATGCGGATCTGGTTGATGAAGATGATCATGCTGTTGGTGCGCTTGATCGTGCCGGTAAGCTTGCGCAAGGCCTGCGACATCAGCCTGGCCTGCAGGCCAGGCAGGGAATCTCCCATTTCGCCTTCGATTTCTGCCTTGGGCGTGAGCGCGGCTACCGAGTCGATGACGATGAGATCGACCGAACCGCTGCGCACCAGCGCATCGGCGATTTCGAGTGCCTGTTCGCCCGTATCTGGCTGCGAAACCAGCAGTTCGGACAGATTGATGCCCAGCTTGGCTGCGTACTGGATATCCAGTGCATGTTCAGCATCGATGAAAGCGCAGGTGCCGCCGATCTGCTGCATTTCTGCGATGACCTGCAGGGTGAGCGTGGTTTTGCCCGACGATTCAGGACCATAGATTTCGATGACCCGACCACGCGGCAGGCCGCCCACGCCCAATGCGATATCCAGCCCCAAAGAGCCGGTGGACACGACCTGGATGTCAGCCGCGACTTCGCCGTCGGCCAGTTTCATGATCGAGCCCTTGCCGAACTGCTTTTCGATCTGAGCCAGCGCGGCAGCGAGCGCCTTTGCGCGCTCGGTTTTGGATTTTGCGTCTTCCATCTTGATGACCTTGTCCATGGCGATTTCCTGTGTGGTGTGACGAAAGTATCGCACAGGACTACTGTATAAACAATCATGCTTTTGGCTAGGCCAAAAGCTCCCGACAGCCTAGTCCGAAAGCATGTCCCAAGCCCCTTGCAAGGCAAACCGAGCCGCCTGCAGACGCACACTGGCCCGGTCGCCGTCAAAGCGAATCGTTGCGCCACGGGGGGCAGCGCCGGCCCCAGCCCACCCGAAGCACACAGTCCCCACCGGCTTGTCGGGGCTGCCACCGCCAGGCCCCGCCACGCCGGTCACTGAAACCGCCAGCCACGCGCCTGAGCGGGCCAGCCCGCCGGCCGCCATCTCGCACGCGGTCGGCTCGCTTACCGCTCCGAACGCCGCCAGTGTCTCGGCCGACACCCCGACCAGATCGATTTTCGCCGCATTGCTGTAGGTAACGAAGCCGCGATCGAACCACTGGCTGGAGCCAGGCGACTCGGTCAGGGCCCGCGCGATCAGCCCACCCGTGCAAGACTCCACGGTGGTGATGAAATGTCCGCCCAATGCCAGACGTCGCCCCAGCCGGGTAGCCAGGGCGTCCAAACCTGCCAAACGCGATTCACCGCTCACTCGCCACCCCTCGGTCGCCCTGACAGTCAGGCCTTTACGCCGGGATGATATGGGATTCGACTCCGACAGGCTCTAAGTGTGTCGATGCCCGGGGCGTCACAACCAGGCCCGCCACGCCGCCAGCACGAACAGCGTGCAGAACGCCGCCAGCAGGTCGTCCGCCATCACCCCGATTCCGCCCTTGATATGGGTATCCGCCCAGCGCATGGGCTGCGGCTTGACGATATCGAAGAACCGAAAAAGAATGAATCCTGCCAGCTGCCATGAAAAGCTCGCGGGCAGGACGGCCAGGATGATCCAGAACGCGACGATTTCATCCCACACGATAGCGCCGTGATCGGCCACACCAAGGCTGTCGGCGGTTCGCGCACAAGCCCACGGCCCGGCAGCCAGTGCCAGCCCGATGGCGATCAGCCGGGCGACCTCGCTCAGATGGGGCGCCGCCAGCAGCCAGGCGAT
This sequence comes from Burkholderiaceae bacterium, assembly GCA_043757735.1. Taxonomy (GTDB): domain Bacteria; phylum Pseudomonadota; class Gammaproteobacteria; order Burkholderiales; family Burkholderiaceae_E; genus Quisquiliibacterium. Next base: position 235 of record JAYVOV010000187.1, on the reverse strand, counting down.
CCAGGCCAGCAAGGTGCCGACCGTGCCCGGCGCGATCGGCGACAGCCCGCTGCCGAAACCCAGCGCCAGCCATCGCGCCACCCGCGGCCGCATAAAGGCAAAGCTCGCGCGACGCGGGGCTGCAGCCTGGGCCGGGGCGTCAGCGGAAGTGGTCGAAGGCGGCGAGTTCATGGGTGGGGAAAACAGTGCCGTCGCCGGCCATCAGGCGGATGCCCGGCTCAGCGGTGAGGCAGCC
>JAYVOV010000186.1:0-7897 GCA_043757735.1 Burkholderiaceae bacterium | reverse complement strand
CAAAGCCCCACCGATTGCGCAACCAGCTTGCCGAGTTCGCGTCGCAACCGGGCCACCCGGGGCGCCTCGGCCTTCGAGCGGATCAGGTTGTGCAGCTCATACGGGTCTTCGCGCAGGTCGTAGAGTTCGTCGACGATGCCCGCCATGCCCGCCTTGTTGACCCAATGAATGTATTTGTGGCGACTGGTGCGGATGGCTTTGTAGCCCATGCCCACCAGCCACGGCATGGCGTTTTCGGCGTAGTACTCGCACAGAATGGACTTGCGCCAAGGCGCCTTCGGATCGCGCAGCAGCGGTAGCAGTGACTCTCCCTGAATGGTTGCAGCCGGTTTGCCGCCGCCCAGCGCGACCATGGTGGGCGCGATGTCGATCGACATCACCAGCTTGTCGATGCTGCTGCCGGCCCGCGCGCGGCGCGGGTAGCGCAGCAGGAACGGCGAGCGGATGCCTTCTTCGTAGGCGAAGCGCCGCTCCGGGCCCAGGCCGTGTTCACCGAAGAAGAAACCGTTGTCGCCAAGAAAGAGAATGGCGGTGTCGTCGAGCTGGCCGCTGCGCTCGAGCGCAACGAGCAACTGCCCGACGCCTTCGTCGACCGACGCCATCATGGCCGCACGCAGGCGGATTTCTTCCTGCGAGCCGGACTGGATGGCATCGAGCATGGCCTTCGACTGCGGCAGGTCCTTGAGCGCCACCGATTCTGTCCATGCCGTCTTGCCGCTGGCCGCCGCCTGCGCCGGCGTCATCACATTGGGGCGTGGCGCGAAGTGCTCGCCCCGATACAAATCTTTGTGCCGATCGGGCAGCCGGTAGCCGCCAAACTTGCTCAGGTCCAAGGTGCCATCCGGCGCCTGGTAGGCATCGGGATGCACCGCCTTGTGCGCGAGAAACAGCGAGAAGGGTTTGTCGCGCGCACGCGAGACGAATTCGAGCGCCTGCACGTTGAGCAGATCGGTCATGTAACCGGTGCGCTGGACGACCTTGCCGTTGTGATTGAACTCCGGATCCATCAGGCTGCCATGGCCCGGAAAACTGAACCACTCGTCGTAACCCGGCCTGGGCATCGCGCTGTTGCCCATATGCCACTTGCCGATGTGGGCGGTCTCGTAGCCCAGCGCCTGCAGGGCCAGGTGATAGTTGGGCAGCCGAAAGCTCATCTCGTCGCGCGCCACGTTGTCGATGATGCCGTGGCGGCTGGCGTACTGGCCGGTGACGATCGAGGCGCGATTGGGCGAACAGATCGGGGTGGGATGAAAGGCCCGCGAAAACGTGGCGCCTTCATGGGCAATGCGATCGATATGCGGCGTCTTCATGTACGAATGACCACCCGCGCCGAACTCGTCAAAGCGCAGGTCATCAATCAGGATCACCAGCAGATTGGGGCGGGGTCGACGAGCAGATGCCATGGCGGGTGATCCTCAAGGAAGGTTGCCGGTATTCTACTGATCATGCCTGTGCTGAAAGGAACGCCATGACCGCTTCAACAATGCCGCTCGCCAGAGCAACAATGCCGCTCGCCAGAGTCCTTTGTGCCATCGTCGGGATACTTGGCGTGTTTGCCGCGACCAGCCCCGACGCCACGGCTCAAGGCGCGTGGCCCCAGAAGCCGCTGCGCATGCTGGTGCCCCTGGCCGCCGGCTCCACCGCCGACATCGTCTCGCGCACCGTCGGCACTGAACTGGCCAAAGCGCTGGGCCAGCCGGTCGTGGTCGAGAACAAGCCCGGCGCCGGCGGGACCATTGCAATGGCCGAACTGGCGCGCGCGCCGGCCGACGGCTACACCCTCGCGTTCGCCTCGCAGGGCACCCTGGTCTTCAACCAGGCCCTGTACGCAAAACCGGGCTATGACTCGGTCGCCGATTTCGCACCGCTGGCTTTCGTGGGCGGAGTCTCGAACGTGATGATCGTGCATCCCCGCAGCGCCGCGCGCACACCTCGCGAAATGGTTGAGGCCGCCAAGAAACGTCCGGGCGAACTCACTTTTTCATCGGGCGGCAGTGGCACCAGCCATCATCTGTCGGGGGTTCTGTTCAGCCAGACGACCGGCACGCAACTGCTGCACGTTCCTTACAAAGGTGCGCCGCAAGGCATCCTCGCGGTGATGTCCGAAGAAGTCGCCATGGGGTTCTTCAACACCCCCACCGTGATCGCGCAGATCAAGGATGGCCGCCTCAAAGCGCTCGGTGTGACCAGCCTGCAGCGCTCGCCGCTGCTGCCCGATGTGCCGACGCTCGACGAAGCCGGCATCAAGGGTTACGAGGTCAACACCTGGTTCGGGTTCATCGCACCCGCGGGCACACCACCGGATGTCGTCACGCGGCTGAACACCGAGATTCAGCGGGTGCTGGCGCAACCCGCCATTCGCGAAAAACTGCTGGCGCAAGGCTTCGAACTGGCGCCGCCGCAGCCGCCCGCCGCCTTCGCACGAACTATTCGAGACGACCTCGCGCGCTGGATTCCGCTGGTGAAGGCCTCGGGGGCGAAAGTGGATTGAGGCGAGCCGCCGGCGCGGCGGTTTGTTTCAGTCCTGAGAAGTCCGGAACCGGCCACCCGGGCCACGCTGGCGCGGGCGGGTGATCTACACTCAGGTCGATCCGGGCTCGCCTCGAATGCCCGTCTCCATCACCCGAAAGCCGCGCATGAACCCACAAGACATCAAGGCCATCGAAGAAGCCGACGCCCGCCGCGCCAAGGCCACGCTCGACAAGGACACCGACACGCTCAAGACCCTGCTTGGCGACGACCTGCTCTACGTGCACGGCAGCGGCACCGCCGAAACCAAGGAGCAGTACATCGGGCTGATCGCCTCGAAGCATTACGACTATCGCTCGCTGACCCAGGTCCGCCGCTCGATGCGCGGCTACGGCGACCTGGTGCTGGTCGATGGCGATTTGCGCATCCATGTCGTGCTGCCGACCGGCGAGCGCAACTTCGTCAGCCGCTACCTGCAGGCCTGGGCCAAACGCGACGGCCGCTGGCAGATGGTGTCCTGGCAATCGACGCCGCTGCCGGCAGCCTGAACGCCACGGCCGCCGAGGCCAGCCTGTCGCCCACCGCCGGCCGCTCGCGTTACCTGGGCAGCGGGCCGGGGCCGTTGTGAACCCGCCTAACCGCGGTCTATTGCTTCGGCACGCCGGCGCTCTGGATCGCCTCGCTCAGCCGCTTTGTCTCGGACACCAGGAACGCCGCGTATTCGGCCGACGTTCCGCCGTGCATTTCGACGCCCGCCGCCCGCATCTTCTCCTGAAAGGCCGGCAGTGCGAGCGCAGCGTTCACCGCGGCATTGAGCTTGGCAACGATGGCCGGCGCTGTGCCCGCGGGGGCGACCAGACCGTTCCAAGCCGTCATCTCCAGGTCACTCAGACCAGTGGCCTCGGACAGCGTGGGCACATCCGGCAGCAGCGCAGAGCGTGTGCGCGAGGCGACCGCCAGTGCGATCAGCCGCTTGTCCTTCACGAACGGCAGCGCGGTGTTGATCGCGGTCAGGAACATCTGCGTGTTGCCGCCGACCAGGTCCGTGAGCGCCGGTGCGGTACCTTTGTAGGGCACGTGCTCGATCTTGATGTCCAGGCGCGTCGCCATCATCGCGGTGGCCAGGTGGTCGATGACGCCGGCGCCTGAAGAGGCGTAGTTGAGCTTGCCTGGCTCTTTCTTCGCGAGTGCGATCAGATCGCGCACATTTTTCACCGGCAGCGACGGATTCACGGTGAGCACCAGCGGTGTGGCCACGGTGCGCGCCACGGGCGCGAAGTCTTTGAGGGGGTCATGCTTGGCAGAGTGATAAAGCAGCGCGCCGAGCACCAGCGACGACGTGTTGTAGAGGATGGTGTAGCCGTCATTGGGCGCCGCCATCACGGCACTCGATGCGATGTTTCCGCCCGCGCCGGGACGGTTCTCGACGACCACCGGCTGACCGAGCGATTCGCTCATCACCTGCGCGAAAAGGCGCGCGTTCACGTCCGTGGGCCCGCCCGGCGGAAACGCGATCACCATCTTGATCGGCTTGTTCGGGTAGTCCGTCGCCTGGGCGTGGACGGCGGCGCTTAGCGCCGCCGTTGCAAGCGTCAACGCGGCAGCGACCAGTTTCATCAGTGGCTTCATCGTGGTCTCGTCAAAGTGGAAAATCAGCGCCGTGCTGTGCCGGGCAGCAGCCCGATCAGCCAGCCATCGCCCGTTCAAGCAGCGTCTGCGGATTGCCCCGCCCCGCCCGACCGGCCAGCGTCAAGGTGGGCCTGGACGCCAGCATCTCCTGCGCCGCGGCCCGCAGTACCGCTTCGTCGATGGCCAGGGTCTGCGCCAGCCGCTCGACCGGCAGCACGATGCGGTCGTGCATCAGCAGATCGCGGCCCAGCCACTCGGCCAACGAGGCTGGCCGCTCCAGCGTGCGTGCCAGGCGCATCGCCTGCTGGTTGCGGCTGCGTTCGACATCGTCAGCGTCGATGTGGCGCGCCGCCGAGTTGACCACGTCGAGCGTGACGTGCAGCAGTTCGCGCAGATTGCGCGGCGACACGCCGGCGGTCACCTGCAGCAGACCGCCGTCTTCCAGGCCGTCGGTCCAGGCGTCGATCTGGTAGGCCAGGCCGCGCTGCTCGCGCACCGCCTGAAACAGCGGTGACGACATGCCCCCGCCCAGCAGTTCGCCCAGCAGTTCGTAAGTGGCGTGCCGCGGATCGGTGCGGCCTGGAATCGGCCAGCCCAGGACCACCGAGGTCTGCTCGGTGTCGTCGTCGAGGTGCTTGAATCCACCCACGTATTTCGCCTTGGGACGCAGCAGCGGCTCGCCCGCCGGCAGGTGGCCGAAGCGCTGCTCGACCATCGCGACGAACTGCTCGTGATCGACGCCGCCCACCCCGGTGATCACCAGGTTGGTGGCCGTGCAATGACGCGCCTGATGCGCCAGCAGGTCGTCGCGGGTGATCCGGCGGACGTTGCGCGCGCTGCCCATGATCGGGCGGCCCAGAGACTGACGCGCAAAAGCGAGCGCATCGAAGGCGTCCTGGGCAATCGATTCCGGATCGTCGGCCGCGTCGCCGAGTTCCTGCAGAATGACCCGGCGCTCGCGCTCGATCTCGTCGACCGGAAACACCGAACGGGTGAGCACATCGGCCAGCACATCGAGCGCGGTGTCGGCGTGCTCGGCCAGCATCACGGTCTCGCAGGCGGTGTGGTCCTTCGCCGTATAGGCGTTGATCGAGCCGCCGACCCGCTCGATCTCCAGCGTGATCGCGCGGGCGTCGCGCCGATCGGTGCCCTTGAACACCATGTGCTCGAAGAAGTGCGACAGGCCGTTCAGCAGCGCCGGCTCGTCACGCGAGCCGACCCGCAGATAGGCGCCGATGGCGACGGTGCGAAAGCCCGGCATCGCCGCGCTGGCGACCCGCAACCCGTTGCCGAGCACGCAGCTGCGCACGTCGGGGTCGATCACCGCCCGGGGGAACGCCGCGCGGCCTTCGGGCAAAGCCGTGGCGGTTCGTGTAGCGGCGGATTTTCGGATAACGGCCATGATCAGCGCGCCGACGGACGATTGCCGTCATGGGACTCGGCTGCGGGGTCGACTACCGTCCAGGGGCGACGGCTGCGCATCCAAATGTTCATGGCAATGCGCAAATCATCGTGCTGGTCGAGGCCGCCCACTTTCAGGACCATCTCTCGACAGGCGCGCTGATCATGTAGCGAATGGCGCCGCAAAGGCAGCCACCGGTCAGTGGGTCGGTCAAGGCAATCTCCTTTTCACGCTTCAAGTTCGGTCAATGATGTCATGGCAGCGCTGGCACGACAGGCGAATCCTCTCATGGCCAGACTTGCCTTTCCTGAACGACCACACCCGCGCTGCGCTCGGACGCTCCCGGCGCGTGGCTGGCGGCCACGAACGCAGGCGTGAAAGCGATCTATGCGGCGTCGTGCGCCACGAAGCGCACCCCGCACAGCAGGAAGCCATCGCCATCGACGACGCAGCCGTGCGCGACTGCAGCCGCGTTCACCGCGCGCCGATCAACCACCGCGACATGCACGGCCGACAGCCGTTCGGGCGTGCCTGCCGGCACCGCAACAAAGCTCACCGAACCCTGATCAAATCGAAGCGCTGGCCGTCCGGCCGCGTCGCGAACCAGCGGCCGATCGGCGATGCGCGCCCAGTGCGCGCCAATGTCGGACGGATCGGGACTCTCGACCTCGATCGCCGGCATGCCGCGCACCCGCTCGAGGCGCTGCGCATCGCGCCAATGCTCGCCCGCCGGGTGATAGGGGCCGTCGATGTCTTGTGCGCCGTCGGTGCGGTCGAACTCGAGCATGGTGGCGCGGCAATCGCGCGGGTGCAGTTGGATGCCCCAGTAGCCAGGGTAGTCGAGCACGTTGGCCACTTTCACGCCCAGCGTCTGCACGAGATCGCGCCGCCGCTCGGGGTCGGTGCAGTCGAAGATGGCCATGTAGCCGCCGCGCCCGCCCGATCGTTCGATGAAGCGGCCGGCAGTGGTGCCGGCGCGTGTGGGCGCAACGATCTCCAGGAATTGATGACCAAAGACGAACAAGGCGTTGACGAGTCCATACTTGCCGACCGCCGGGTCGCGAAAGCAGACTTCCACACCGAAGATCGCGCGTACCGCCTGCACTGCCAGTTCGAGATCGGGGGCGACCAGGCAGATCTGGCGCAGACGGAGGTAATCGGTGACGGCCGCGCCGCTCGATGGGTTAGGGGAACGGCCAAGTGTCATGATCGGGTCCTCGTCAGGTGTACGGGCGTTGGCTGAGTCTAGGAGGCTTTGTCCGCTTTGAGGGCGCCGGGTGGCGCAGGCCGTTCCGCTTCGGGCCCGTCCACCCGCCGCCAGCCATGTGGAGCGAGCGCACCAATGCGACAATCGCCCACGAAATCGCCATCGTCGACACGCTCGGACTGAAAGGCAGCGCCTCATGAAACTCACTGGCAAGACCATCATCATTACCGGCGCAGCCAGCGGCATCGGCCGTGCGCTGGCCCTGCGTTTCGCGCGCGAGAATCCGCGCGCGCTGGTGCTCGCAGATCTGCCGGCGCACGCTGGCGCATTGCAGGCGCTGGCTGACGATCTCTCGGCCGGCCAGCCCGGCACCCGGCCCGCTGTGCCCGCACTGGGCGTCCCCAGCGATGTCAGCGTTGAAAGCGACGTCACTGCGCTGGTCGCCATGGCCGAAGCCCGCTTCGGTGCCGTCGATGTCTTCTGCTCGAACGCCGGCATCATCCGCGATGGCGATGTGACCGCGCCAGACGCCCAATGGACCCTGAACTGGCAGGTGCATGTGATGGCCCACGTGTACGCCGCGCGTGCGGTGCTGCCAGGCATGACGGCCCGCGGTGAAGGGTATCTGATGAACACCGTGTCAGCCGCCGGCCTGCTGACCTCCCTGCCATCAGCCACCTATGCGGTGAGCAAGCACGCGGCCATCGCACTGGCCGAGTGGCTGGCCATCCAGCACGCCAGCGCCGGCGTGCGGGTGTCGGTGCTGTGTCCGCAGGCGGTGGACACACCAATGATCGCCGGCCGCTCGGGTTCGGCGGCGGCGCAGGCCGATGGCGTGATCTCGCCCGACGCCCTGGCCGACTGCGTGGTCGCTGGCATGGATGCCGAAACATTCCTGATCCTGCCCCATCCGCAGGTGCTGGAATACTTCCAGCGCAAGGCGAGCGGGTATGACAGGTGGCTGGATGGCATGCGGCGTTTCAAGGCCAGGCTGGGCCTGGCCAAGGGCTGAGCGAGACCAATCCCATGCGCATCTTTACTGCCTGCCTCGGCACCGAGACCAATTCGTTCTCGCCCATCCCCACCGGCCTGGGGCTATTCGGCCGCACCATGCTGATTCGCCACGGTGAACACCGCGCCGACCCCAACCTGTTCGCGCTGCCCCTGCTGCTGTGGCGCGAGCGTGCGAG
>JAYVOV010000185.1:0-7918 GCA_043757735.1 Burkholderiaceae bacterium | reverse complement strand
CGGTGGTGTCGACTGGGATGTCGCGCAGGCGCTGGCGCCGCTCGGTCAACGCTTGTGCGTGGCGCGCGATATTGGCCGCCTGGTGGCCGATATCGCCGCGCGCGCGCAGGCCGGCGACGCGGTGCTGGTGATGAGCAACGGCGGGTTCGGTGGCATCCACGAGCGCCTGCTCGAGGCCTTGAACCGGCCGGCCGCAGCGGCCTGACCCAAGACCGACCAACCAGATCGACCTGAAACAAGATTAAACGGCCGGACAGGCCTGAAGCAAGGGAGACGGACGATGAACACGGCTGCGGCAACATCCCAGGTCCGTCCGCGGGCCATCTACCTGCACGGATTTCGCTCGTCGCCCGAGTCCTTCAAGGCGCGGCTTCTGTCTGCGCGCTTTCGCGAGCTGGGCCGCGGCGCGGATTTCAGCTGCCCGGCCTTGCCGCCCTCGCCGCTGGCGGCGGTGAACGAGGTGATCGAGCAATTCCAGCCCCTGCCCCAGGACACCCTGATCGGCAGTTCGCTTGGGGGCTTCTATGCCACCTGGCTGGCGGAGCGCTGCGGCTGCCGTGCGGTACTGCTCAATCCGGCGGTGCACCCGGCCATCGGTCTGGCGGCCTATGTCGGCGAGCAGGCGTTCTTTCACGGTGCAGGCAGCTTCCGATTTGAAGAGCGCTATCTCGATGAACTGCGCTCGCTCGAGGTGCCGGCCATCACGTTCCCGGTGCGCTATTTTCTGGTCGCCGCAACCGGCGATGAGTTGCTGGACTGGCGCGACATGGTCGCCCACTATCCGGGCGCGCGCCATCTCGTCATTCCCGGCAGCGATCACGGGCTGTCGGACTTCCAGATTTACATGAACGAGGTGCTGGTTTTTACCGGCATTGCCAGCAACGCGCGCTGAACAGAGTGCGCTTTTGTCGATCGACGGCGCCAGAAGTACATCGGTGAGGCGGTGATCGAGGTGTCGGGCGGCAGCACGCGTCCAGAGGCCGCCGACCGGCTCAGTCGTCGCCGCCGTCCACGACGTTGCCGAGTCCGCCCAGCATCGAGCCTTCCTCGTGCGAGCCGCCCCGCTTGGGCGCCGCCGCGAACACCCGCAAGGCCAGCCGCGAGAACGGCAGCGAGAACGGCAGCGATTGCAGCCACACCGTGCCCGGCCCGCGCAGCACCGCGAAGAAAAGACCGTCGCCTTCCATTTTCTGCATGATGAAGCCTTCGCCGGGATCGAGTTCGACTTCGACGAACTGCATCTCCGCCCCGACGATCTAATCGTCGATCACATCCATGCGCATGCGCGGGTACTCCCTCAGGCTGAGCCCAGGGGCTCGAAGAGCGAGGTTTTTAGCGGCATATAATCAGCAGGGTGATGACACATGTGCTGTTTGAAGAAGATGGTGGCCTGAAGGCCGCGACTGTGCTCTCGGATGCCGGCACCAGCCTGCAGGTCGAGCACGCCAGCGGTCGCCGTACCAAGGTGAAGACCGCCCAGGTGCTCCTGCGTTTCCAGACGCCGGGGCCGGGTGATCTCATGCCCGCGGCCCTGGCGATCGCCAACGAGATCGATATCGATTTTCTTTGGGAGTGCGCTCCCCAGGATGAATTCGGCTTTGGCGATCTTGCGGCGGAATACTTTGGCGGGGCGCCCAGTGCTGCCCAATCCACCGGCGTGCTGCTGAAACTGGCCGCTGCTCCTATCTATTTCCATCGCAAGGGGCGGGGGCGCTTTCGTCCCGCGCCCCCTGAGACGGTAAAGCTGGCACTGGCGGCGGTCGAGCGCAAGCGCGCCCAGGAGGCCGCCATTGCGGACATGGCGCAGGCCATGCAGCAAGGGTTGCTGCCCGCAGCCATCGTGGCCGCGGGCGCGCGGCTGCTGGTGAATCCTGACAAACAGTCGCTCGAGTTTCGGGCGCTCGAGCGTGCCTGCGAAGCATCGCGCAAGCCGGCGGCCCGGCTGCTGCTGGAACTGGGCTTGTTCGGCAACGCCAAGGGGCTGCACCTGGCCTGCTTTGAGCGCGAGTATTTTCCGGCCGGGGTGGGCTTCCCAGAAATTCCCTCGGTGGCCAATCCGCCTGCCGATCTGCCCCTGTCGTCGGCAAGGGCATTCTCCATCGACGACTCCACCACCACCGAGATCGACGACTGCCTCTCGGTGCAGTGCCTGCCAGACGGCAGACTTCGCATCGGGGTGCATATCGCAGCGCCAGTGCTGGCGGGCGAGCGCGGCGATGCCCTCGATGCACTGGCGCGCGAACGAATGTCCACCGTGTACATGCCGGGTGAAAAAATCACCATGCTGCCGGAGGAAGCCATCCGGCCGTATTCGCTCGACCAGGGCACCGAACGCGCGGTCTTGTCCTTGTATTGCGATCTCGACGACAGTGCCACCCAGGTGGTGGCGCGCCAGACCTGCGTCGAGCGGATCGGCATCGTCGCCAACCTGCGCCATGACCAGCTCGACGAGCAGGTCACCGAAAGCAGTCTCGAGGACCCGCAGGCGCAATTTCCAATGGCCGATGCCCTGCGCGCCCTCTGGAAACTCACCTTGTCCTTGTGCGCGGGGCGCGACAAGGTGCGCGGCAAGCCCGAAGCCCGGTTTCGTACCGACTTCAGCTTTTATGTCGACGGCGATCAGGTCCGTATCGTGCAGCGGCGCCGTGATGCGCCGCTCGACCGCATCGTGGCCGAGATGATGATCCTGGCCAACAGTGAATGGGGCGCACTGCTGGCCGAACACAAGGTGCCGGGCATCTACCGTTCGCAGCAGGTCGGCCGGGTGCGCATGAGCACGCATCCCCTGCCGCACCAGGGCCTGGGGGTTGCGCAGTACGTCTGGTCGACCTCGCCGCTGCGCCGCTATGTCGATCTCGTCAACCAGCGGCAGCTGGTGGCGGTGGCACGCGGCGAAAAGCCGCCGTACGTGGCCAACGACGCCGATCTCTTCGCCATCCTGTCGGCTTTTGATGGCCGCCACGAGGCCTACGGGAAGATTCAAACCCAGATGGAGCGCTACTGGTGCCTGCGCTGGCTGCATCAGGAGAACAAGACCCGGGTTGAGGCGGTGGTGGTGCGCGACGACCTGCTCCGCCTGGCTGACGCGCCGTTCTATTTCCGTGTGCCCGATGTGCCGTCGCTGGCCTCGGGCCGGCGGGTGCTGGTCGACATCCTCGATCGCGACGAGCTCGAACTCAACGTTTCGGCACGCTTCGTCGAGGCCCTGACGGGGACGACCGAAACCCCGCCCGAAGGCGAGTTCTTCGCAGAAGAAACGGCCGAAGAGTCGGCTGAAGGAAGCGCCGAAACCGCCGAGTCCAGTGCCGCGGGTCTCGACGACGCCACGACCACAGCGCCGGCTGCGGCGCCGGCCGATGCCGATGCCGATGCCGATGCCAATACTGAGCTGGTGCAGGCGCCAGGCGCGCCGCCCGGATTGCCGAGCGAGGGCGGCTGAGGCAGCCGATGTCGGTACTGCGCGCCCCCTGGACAGAATCGCTGCGCGAACCACTTACCGTCGGGGTGGGCATTTCGCTGCTGCTGCACGTGGCAGTGCTGGCAATACGCTTCGCGCCGCCAGAGCCGATCCGGTTCACACCCCAAGATTCCCGGCTCGAGGTCATCTTGCTCAATGCCAAGACCGCGCAGCGCCCGGAAAAGGCGGAGGTGCTGGCGCAGGTTGACATGTCGGCCGGCGGCGAACATGAACAGGGCCGCGCGAAGTCGCCCCTGCAGGCCGATCGCGAAGCGATCGATGGCACCGACCTCATCGAGCAGCGCCGCCGGGTGCAGGAGCTCGAAGAGCAGCAGCGAAAACTCACCGCGCTGGCCGGCGGTCCACAGAGTTACATCGAGCCCGAGCGCAAGACCATCGAGACGCCTGCGTCGCAGACGGGTGCCGATGCAGCCGACATCGATCGCGCCATCGCGCGCCTGCAGGCCCAGATCGACAAGCAGATTTCCGACTACAACAAGCGGCCCAAGCGCCTGACCTTCGGCGTGAATGCGGTGGGCGTCGCTTATGCCCGCTATGTTGCCGACTGGGCCAGCCGCATCGAGCGTCTGGGCACCGAGCGTTATCCGCCCGATGCCCGCGGCAAGCTCTACGGCACCCTGCTGATCACCGTGGAGATCGACCGGCAGGGTAATGTCGTCGATGTCATCCTGAATCAGAAATCGCCGCATGAAGTGCTCAATCGCGCGGTGCGTGCAATTGTCTACGCCGGCGCCCCCTATGAGCGCTTTCCGCCGGAAATGGCGCGCGAGGGCGATATCCTCCAGATCGTGCGCACCTGGACCTTCACCCGCGACGCACTGGCCACCGAGTCGGCCAAGGCCCCCTGAACGGCACTGCCTGCCCATGACCGACCGCTATGCCGTGATCGGGCATCCCATTGCCCACAGTCGTTCGCCTGAAATCCATGCGCAGTTCGCGGCGCAGACCGGCCAGAACATCCGCTACGAGCGCCTGCTGGCGCCGCTCGATGGTTTCGAGGCAGCGCTGCAGGCCTTTCGGCAGGCGGGCGGACGCGGCCTGAACGTCACCGTGCCGTTCAAGGAGCTGGCCTGTGCGCTGGCGACGCAGCCGTCGCCCCGGGTTCAGGCCGCCGGCGCGGCCAACACCCTGAGTTTCGAGGGCCAGGCCATCTGCGCCGACAACACCGATGGCACCGGCCTGCTGCGCGATCTGAGCGGTCGTCACGCGGTGTCGCTCGCCAGCGCCCGAGTGGTCCTGCTGGGTGCCGGCGGTGCTGCGCGTGGGGTGATCCGGCCGCTGCTCGATGGCGGAGCGGGGCATATCCTCATCGTCAACCGCACTGCCGTGCGGGCGTGCGCACTGGCCGAACGCTTCAATGACAGCCGGGTCACTGGCGGCGGATTCGACGCGCTGACCGAGTCCGCCGCGCAAGGCGCGCTGCTGGTCAATGCCACCTCCGCCGGACTGGCCGATGCGCGCCTGCCGATCGCTGACGCTGTTTTTGCGGCCGCGCGCTTCGCTTACGACATGGTCTATGGCCCGCGGCCCAGCGCTTATCTGGTTCAGGCGCGCGCGTGCGGGTGCCCTGGTCAGGCCGATGGTCTGGGCATGCTGGTCGAGCAGGCGGCCGAGTCATTTCGAATCTGGCGCGGTGTGCTGCCCGACACCGAGCCGGTCTATCGGCGACTGCGCGAATCGATCGGCCGCCTGTGAGGCGGGTGGGGCGCTGGCTGCTGCGTGGTGTGCTGCTGCTGGCCGCCGTCGTCCTGGCCGTGCAACTGTGGTTCCTGGGGCAAGTCGCCTGGCTCACGGTGTTCGATCCTGCAGACACCAGTTTCATGAGGGCCGACCGCGAGCGGCTCGCCCTGGCCAGACCGGCGGTGAGCCTGCGTCATACCTGGGTGCCCTATGAGCGGATCTCGCCACACCTGAAACGCGCCGTGATCGCGGCTGAAGACGCGAATTTCACCGAACACGAGGGCGTCGACTGGGACGCTATAGAACGGGCCTACGAATCCAACAAAAAGAAGGGCAAGAAGCTTCGCGGCGGATCCACCATCACCATGCAGCTGGCCAAGAACCTTTTCTTGTCCGGCGACCGCAGCTATCTGCGCAAAGGCCAGGAACTGGTCATCACCTACATGCTCGAGGCGCTGATGAGCAAGCGGCGCATTCTCGAGATCTACCTGAATGTTGCCGAGTGGGGCAATGGGGTATTCGGCTGCGAGGCCGGCGCGCGCCGCCATTTTGGCGTTTCGGCGGCGCAGCTTTCCGCCGCGCAGGCGGCTCGGATGGCCGCGATGCTGCCGCGCCCCAAGTTCTACGATCGCAATCGCGGCTCGGCGTATCTCGAGCGTCGGGCGGGCGTGATTCAGCGTTGGGCTGGCGACGTCACACCGCCGTGACCCGGTCGGCCTACAATCTCGGCTTGAACTGACCGGCCGCGTTCTTGCGGCGCGGCAAAACCACCTGGCAACCCGGGCAACCTGCGGGCGCCCCGAGCAATGGCCGACCTGGAATCCCTGCACGAAGGACGTGAGCAGAACAACGCGTCGCCGGCCAAGCTGCCGCGCGATCCGGAGGCGGCGTCGCGCGCCTTGGGCGAGGTGCAGGACATGCTGCGCCGCCATCATCTGGTGGCCGAGCTCGCCCATCGTCAGCGCTACGGCGAGGGTGCCGAGCGCCACGAACTGGTCGAGAACCTGGTCCACCGCCAGGCGCTGTCGGCGCTGCGCAATCGGCTCGAACCGATGCACCCGGCCGACATCGCCTACCTCCTCGAGGCACTGCCGCTCGATCAGCGCCGCCTGGTCTGGGATCTCGTCAAGGCCGAACGCGATGGCGACATTCTTCTGGAGGTCAGTGATTCCGTTCGCGAGACGCTGATCGAATCAATGGACCGCGCCGAGCTGGTCGATGCGGTCGAGTCGCTCGACGCTGACGAGATCGCCGATCTGGCGCCCGATCTGCCCAGCGACGTGGTCGAACAGGTGCGCCAGCAGCTGTCGCAGGAAGAGCGCGACCAGCTGCGCGCGGCGATGTCCTATCCCGAGAATTCGGTGGGCGCGCGCATGGAATTCGATGCGATGTCGGTGCGCGAAGACGTCACGCTCGAGACCGTGCTGCGTTACCTTCGCCGTTTCGATCAGCTGCCGGCTCATACCGATCAGGTATTCGTGGTCGATCGCCACGGCGTGCTGTGCGGCGCGCTGCCGCTCGACCGGCTGCTGACCAACGAGCCTGAAGTCATGGTGCTCGATGTGATGCAGCGTGATGTGCTCACGCTGCAGGTGCTCGACAGCCAGTCCGAGGCCGCGCAGGCGTTCGAGCGCTACGACCTGGTCTCGGCGCCGGTGCTCGATCCCCACGGGCGCCTGCTCGGGCGCCTGACGGTGGCTGAAGTGGTCGACGTCATCCGCGAAGAAGGCGAATCCGATCTTCTCTCGCAGGCCGGCCTGCGCGACGAAGAAGACCTCTTCTCGAGCGTCTGGCGTTCGGCCAAGAACCGCTGGCTGTGGCTGGCGGTCAACCTGTGCACCGCGTTTTTCGCATCACGGGTCATTGGCAGCTTCGAGGGCACGATCGAAAAAGTGGTCGCATTGGCCGCGCTGATGCCGATCGTCGCCGGCATCGCCGGCAACTCCGGCAACCAGACCATGACGCTGATCATCCGGTCGCTGGCCCTGGGGCAGGTCAACGCCTCGAACGCGCGCCGCCTGGTTGCCAAAGAACTGGGCATTGCCGCCCTGAACGGCATCGTCTGGGGTGGTATCGCGGGCATTTTCGCCTGGTGGCTGTACAGCGACACACCGCAGGGCGTCACGCTCGGCCTGACGATGACGCTGGCCATGATCCTGAACCTGCTGGTCGGTGCGCTGATCGCGATGGCGGTGCCCCTGGGGCTCGAGCGCCTGGGGCGTGACCCTGCACTGGGGTCGTCGGTGCTGCTCACCTTCACCACCGACAGCATGGGGTTTTTCATCTTCCTGGGCTTGGCCTCGATCTTTTTCCGCTGAACGGCGAGAACAGGGTGGCGGGCGGCCTGCGGCGCGAATGACTGAGCGTCAAGTCAGCGTCTGACGGCTCTGTGCCGCTCTCATCGGCGGATTTGCCGGTTGCTTCGACCCCTAGCGTTGGCCAGAGCGGCCGCTTCTGCGCTGAGCCTCTGGGTTCGTCACGAACTTTTCGTCTGCACCCGCTGCGGCCTGTCGCAGATCGGCGCGCATCGCGAGGTCTCGTGGTCGGCGCTTGCCGACGAGCGCGAATCCTTCGCGCCGTCAGAGTCCCGGCCGGCCCATTTGCGCGTGTTCGTCGAGGCCACGCACGAGCGTCTCGGGCTGGGTGCCAATTTTCGTGTACTGGAGGTGGGTGCGGGTGATGGCTTACTGCGCCAGTGTTTCAGCCATCGCGGCATACCTTGCGTGGGGATCGAATCGATCGCCGGGGCTGCGGCGATTG
>JAYVOV010000184.1:0-2165 GCA_043757735.1 Burkholderiaceae bacterium | reverse complement strand
TACCAGAGATTCTTTTCCTGCGAGACTTTCCAGCCACGGGCTTCCGCCTCGGCGGCGGCCTTGAGCAGACCGTCCTGGGTGGGCTTGTCGAGCGCATTGAACGCGGCGCGGTTCACCAGCACCGCATTCTTGGGCAGCCAGGCCTGGGTGTCGTACCAGATCTTGACGTGCTCGTAGGTCTTGGTGTCGTACCCGGTGGAGCCCGACGAAATATAGGCCTCGATCACGCCGGTGGCCAGGGCCTGCGACAGCTCGGCGGCTTGAATGGTGACTGGCTGCGCACCGACCAGCTCGGCGAGTTTGGCGGTGGCCGGACTGTAGGCACGCCACTTCAGGCCCTTCATGTCGGCGACTGAATTGAGCGGGCGCTTGGTGTAGATGCCCTGGGGCGGCCACGGCACCTGGAAGATCGACATCAGGCCCTGCTCGGCCAGCTTCTTCTCCACCGTCGGCTTGCTGAGCTTGTACAGCTTGAGGGCTTCATCGTAGCTGTCGGCCAGGAAGGGCAGGCCGTCGACGCCATAAATAGGCCATTCGTTCTCAAGGTTCACCAGCAAGATCTCGCCAGCCTGTGCCTGGCCGCCTTGCACCGCACGTTTGATTTCAGGCGCTTTGAACAGCGAGGCATTGGCGTGCACCGTGATCTTCAGTTTGCCGCCGGTGGCTTTTTCCACGTCGGCTGCAAACTGCATCAGGTTCTCGGTGTGGAAATTGCCCGGCGCGTACGCCGAGGCGAGATTCCAGGTGGTCTGGGCCGCGGCTGCGCCGCTCAGAGACAGCGCGGCCGCTGCGAACAGGGTATGCAATAGCTTCATCGAAGACTCCGGTGGCCGGGGGGTGAGGGGAATGGTCCTGGTGGACCGGTCGCAAAGCGAGACAGTTTAGTGGATGGCTCGCCCGTCTCGGGCGTCTGTTGTATCTGAAGCCAGATATCGATACATTGTCGATAAATTACCGATATATCAATAAAATTCATCGCGCCGGCAAAGACCCTGAGCCCGGCCGGCAAGGAGACAGGCATGGCAAAGCCCCGCAGCGCGCCGCGCACGCCCGAGATGCGCATCCTGTCGTCTGCCCACCTGGCGGCCGGAGAACTGCCGCATCTGTCGGAGTTCGAGTTCGGGCTGATCGTATCGGGCAACGCCTTCGGGCGCTGGGTTGTGCGCTGCATGGGCGCGGCCGGCGGTCCCGAGCTCACCCTGACAGACTCGTTGGTGCTCCATCACGTGCACCACCGCGATCGCAGCAAGCGTCTGGCCGACATCTGCTTCACCCTCAACTACGAAGACACGCACGTCGTCAACTATGCTCTGAAGAAGCTGATCGGGCTCGGCCTGCTGTCCAGCGAGAAGCTCGGCAAGGAAGTCGCCTATGCGACCACGCCGGCGGGCCGCACGCTGTTAGAGCGCTATCGCGAGGTGCGCGAACGTTGCCTTCTGCCCGGTGTTTCCGGTGGTTCCGGCATTTCCTGCGGCAGCGCCGATCCCGACGAACTCGGCCGGATCGCACAGGAATTGCGCCGGCTTTCCGGTGTCTACGACCAGGCGGCGCGCGCCGCCGCATCGCTGTGAGTCGCGCTGGGCCGCAGCTTCTTTTTCGAACGAGTTCTTCATGAGCAAACCCTGGCAGTTCTGGATCGATCGTGGCGGCACCTTCACCGACGTGGTCGGGCGCCGACCGGATGGTTCGCTCGCGACGGCGAAGCTGCTGTCGGAAAACCCGGAGCAGTACCCCGACGCGGCGCTGGCCGGGATCCGCCGCCTGCTCGGCCTGGCGCTGGACGCACCGATCACGCCGGAACAGGTAGGGGTAGTGAAGATGGGCACCACCGTGGCGACCAATGCGCTGCTGGAACGCAAGGGCGAGCCGGTTGTGCTGGCGGTGACACGGGGGTTTCGCGATGCGCTGCGCATTGCCTATCAGAATCGACCGAAGCTCTTCGAGCGGCGGATCGTGCTGCCGGAACTGCTCTACCGTTCGGTGGTGGAGATCGAAGAGCGCGTCGGGCCGCAGGGTGACGTGGTCGTGGCACTCGACCTCCAGCGGGCGCGCGGCGGACTGCAGGATGCTTTCGAAACCGGCATCCGCGCGATCGCGATCGTGCTCATGCATGGGTACCGGTATCCGGCGCATGAAAGCGCACTTGCGGCGCTGGCGCGAGACAT
>JAYVOV010000183.1:0-2170 GCA_043757735.1 Burkholderiaceae bacterium | reverse complement strand
CGATCAGGGTATTGGCCAGCGCGCTGGCGTTGACCACCACCTGCTGCTGATAGGTTTTGAAATCAGGCTGCAGGGCTTCTTTGAAGGCCACCGCCTTGGCTGCGATCACGTGCATCAGCGGTCCGCCCTGCAATCCCGGAAAGATGGCCGAATTGATGGCCTTCTCGTGTTCGGCGCGCATCAAGATAATGCCACCGCGCGGTCCGCGCAGGCTTTTATGGGTAGTCGAGGTGACGATATCGGCGTGCGGCACCGGATTGGGGTACACACCGGCAGCGATCAGGCCAGCGTAGTGCGCCATGTCGACCATGAAGATGGCGCCGATTTCTTTGGCGACACGCGCGAACCGCTCGAAGTCGATCCGCAGCGAATACGCCGAGGCGCCGGCGATGATGAGCTTGGGGCGATGCTCGCGCGCCTTGGCCTCCATCGCGTCGTAGTCGATTGCTTCGTCGGCATCCAGGCCGTAGGACACGACCTTGAACCACTTGCCCGACATGTTCAGCGCCATGCCGTGGGTCAGGTGGCCGCCTTCGGCCAGGCTCATGCCCATGATGGTGTCGCCCGGGTTCAGGAAAGCGAGGAATACAGCCTCGTTGGCCTGCGCGCCGGAATGCGGCTGGACGTTGGCGGCATCGGCCCCAAACAACTGGCGCACCCGATCGAGCGCCAACTGTTCGGCGATGTCGACGAACTCGCAGCCGCCGTAGTAGCGTTTGCCCGGGTAGCCTTCGGCGTACTTGTTGGTCATCTGCCCGCCCTGGGCCGCCATCACCGCCGGGCTGGCGTAATTCTCGGAGGCGATGAGCTCGATATGCTCTTCCTGCCGGCGATTCTCGCTCTGGATGGCAGTCCAGAGTTCCGGGTCGAAAATCTCGATGGTCTTGCTGCGATCAAACATAGTTTTCCCCTATGACAGCCGATGGGTTTACACAAACGGCTGCCCAGGCGCGCGGCAGACACGAGGAGAACGAAGACACGATCGTGTCTTCGTGCGAAGGCCTGCGCTCCCCGGTAGTGCTCTACCTTATCGCCAGTTGCGCAGACCGAGAGGAGTGTAGCGAAATTCAGGCGATTTCGGTTGTTCGAAGACGCGCGGGCGCCCGCCGCTTCGCTCGACCGATCCAGCAGCGACGCCGCATCGTCGTCACCGGCAGGCTCCAGACCTGGCCTGGCCCCCGAGTCACCGTCGCGCGTCAGGCTCGGGCGATCCGGCGCCGGCCAGTCGACCATCAGCCGCCCGGCCTCCTCCCAGGGCGGGCTGCGACCGACCGCAAGACCAGACGACGTTCGTTTCCCGAGCACCGGGGGCGCGCACCAGACACGCCCGCCCTGCGGCTCGGCCAGCTGTCGGCAAAACGCCTCGCCCCCGGCAGGTAGTCACGTCGAGCACCCCAAGCAGCGCGCCCAAAGGATCGCGCAGTTGAAGGCCGATGCAGTCCAGCCGGAGAATGTCCTGACCTACGGCATGGGCTACAACGCCCAGCGCGATTCAACCCTCAATCAGGTCAACAAAGGCAACGTCGACAAGATGGTTCCGGTCTGGAACCTGAGCCTGGGCAACTCCTCGAACGCATCGACTCAGCCGCGGGTCATCGACGGCGTCACGTACGTCGCCACCCACAACGCCACCCACAGCGCCACCCTCGCCATCGATGGCGTCACCGGCAGCTATGACCCTGACCTCGATCTGGTCTATTGGGGCACCGGCAACGGCGGGCCCTGGAACGCGGCGATGCGCGGCGGCGATTCTCTCTACGTCTGCTCGGTGCTGGCAATCCGTCCCAAGACTGGCGAAATCGTCTGGCACTACCCGTTTTCGCCGGGTGATCCGTACGACTACGACAGCGTGAACGAACTCGTGCTCGCCGACATCAAAATCGACGGCGCCCGATCAGGCTACCCTGGACCGTGGCAAACGCATCTATACCGGCAACTGCGCCCCCTGCCACGGCCTGAACATGGCCAACACCGGCGCCAGGTTTTTCGATCTCCGCACGTCACCAGCGGGCGACAAGCCGCGCTGATCTGAGCCAGGGCGGCCGCTCAGCACGCTTTCAGATGCTCCGCATCGGCCCAGGCCGTCACACGCCAGCCATCGCGTTCGCGCACCAGCGTGTTCAAGGCGGCATTGATCAATTCGTGGCCACGCATCTGCGACAGGTCCAGT
>JAYVOV010000182.1:0-2170 GCA_043757735.1 Burkholderiaceae bacterium | reverse complement strand
ACACCCCGACCACCGGGCGCTGGGCGGCCAAATTTCTGGCGCTCGCGGGCGTGGCGATGTTCGGTTTCGACCTGCTGATCTACAGCGAAGCCCTGTTGTTCTCGCGCCTGAGCGGCTCCTTGTGGGCGGCGCGCGGGTATGCCAACGCGTTGCTGATGCCGCTGCTGGCGGTGGCGGCCGCGCGCAACCAGAACTGGAAGCTCGACATCGCGGTCTCGCGCACTGTGGTTTTTCATTCGGCCACGTTGTTCGCGGCCGGTCTGTTCCTGATCCTGATGGCCGCCGGCGGCTACTGGGTGCGCTACTTCGGTGGCGACTGGGGCGAGGCCATGCAGGCTCTGGTGCTGTTCGGGGCTCTGATCGGGGTGGTGATTCTGATCGCCTCGGGCACCTTCCGCGCGCGCCTTCGGGTGTTCCTGGCCAAGCATTTCTTCAGCTATCGCTACGACTACCGGGCCGAATGGCTGCGGCTCACCGAACTGCTGTCCGCCCCGTCAGACACCAAGGTTGAAGAGCCGCTCGAGATCCGCTCGCTGCGTGGACTGGCCGGGCTGGTCGACAGCGGCGGCGGCGCCTTGTGGCTGCTCAACGACGACAATCAATACGCCTGCACCGCGCGCTGGCGCTATGCCGCGTCCACGCCGCTCATCAGCGCCGATGAACCGATGGTGGCGTTTCTCACGAGCCAGCAATGGATCGTCAATCTGCCGGAATGGCGCAGCCAGCCTGAGCTTTATCAAGGCCTCGCGCTGCCGGCGCCGCTGGCGCAAGGCCCTGAGAACTGGCTGATCGTGCCGCTGCTGCTGCACGCGCAGCTGCTGGGCTTCGCGGTTTTATGCCAGCCCATCGCCAAGTCGGACATCAACTGGGAGGTCCGCGACGCCCTCAAAACCGCCGCGCGCCAGGTGGCGAGCTATCTGGCGGTACGGCGCGCCGTCGAGGCGCTGGTGCAGGCCAAACAGTTCGAGTCCTTCAACCGGATGTCGGCCTTCGTGGTGCATGACCTCAAGAACCTGGTCGCGCAGTTGTCGCTGCTGCTGGCCAATGCCACCCGCCACCGCGCCAACCCGGAATTCCAGCAGGACATGCTCGACACCGTGGCCAACGTGGTGGAGCGCATGCAGGGGCTGCTGCTGCAGCTGCGCGCCGGCACCCGGCCCATCGAACAGCCCACCGCGGTGGCGGTGGCCGATACGCTGGCGGCCGCCATCCACAGCAAGCGCGGCCGCACCCCCGAGCCGCAGCTGGTCGTTGCCCCGGAGCTACAACACGCGCTGGTGATGGCGCACCGCGACCGTCTGGAGCGCGTGATCGGCCACCTGGTGCAAAACGCTGCCGAGGCCACCGCGCGCAACGGGAAGATCTGGGTTCGACTGTCGCGCGACGGCGCGCGCGTGCGCATCGATGTCGAGGACACTGGCAAAGGCATGAGCGAACAGTTCATCCGCGAGCAGCTTTTCAAACCCTTCCAGTCGACCAAGACACACGGCATGGGCATCGGGACCTTCGAGAGCCGGGAGTACATTCGCGAACTCGGTGGTTCGCTGGATGTGACGAGCCGCGAAGGCGAAGGAACAGTATTCAGCATGCGGCTGCCGCTGGCAGTGGCCGACGTGCCGGCATGATGAGCAGGCAAGCACCCTATGGCTGATGAACGTCCCACCCTGTTGATGATCGAAGACGACCTCGGGCTGCAAAAGCAGATGCGCTGGTCGTTCGACCGCTACAACGTGGTCTTCGCCGACAACCGCGAAGCCGCGATCGCCCAGTTGCGCCGCCATGAACCGCTGGTGGCCACGCTCGACCTGGGCCTGCCGCCCGACCCTGACACACCCAATGAAGGCTTCAAGACGCTGGAAGAAATCCTGTCGCTGGCGCCGATCACCAAGGTGATCGCGCTGACCGGCCAAAATGACCGCAGCAACGCGCTGCGCGCCATCGGCATGGGGGCCTATGACTTCTTCGCCAAACCCTTCGAGCCCGACGTGCTGGGCCTGGTGATCGACCGCGCCTTCCGCCTGGCCGACCTGGAGCGCGAAAACCGCCGCCTGACGGAATCAGTCAGTGCCTCGCCACTGGCGGGCCTGCTCACGCGTGACCCCGGCATGCTCAAGATCTGCCGCCAGATCGAGCGCCTGGCACCAACCAACGCCACCGTGCTGCTGCTGGG
>JAYVOV010000181.1:0-2171 GCA_043757735.1 Burkholderiaceae bacterium | reverse complement strand
TGCGCGGCACCGCGATGGACATGCGAATCTCGATCATGCCCTCGCACTGGGGCGAATCAGTGGTTCTGCGGGTGCTCGACACCTCCGACCAGACCCTGTCGCTGGAGCGCATGGGCATGCCCGAGCATGTCGAGCAGCAGGTGCGCCGCGGCATCGACCGGCCCAGCGGCATGCTGCTGGTCACCGGTCCCACCGGCTCGGGCAAAACGACCTCGCTATACGCCCTGCTGACCGCCCTGCGCAACGACGAGCGAAAACTCGTCACCGTCGAAGACCCGATCGAATACCGGCTGAGCGGTGTCACGCAGATCCAGGTCAATGACAAGATCGACCTGAGTTTCGCACGGGTGCTGAGGTCGGTCCTGCGACACGATCCGGACGTGATCCTGCTGGGCGAGATGCGTGACACCCAGACTGCCGAGATCGGCGTGCGCGCCGCAATGACCGGCCACCTGGTGCTGAGCACGCTGCACACCAACGATGCCGTCAGCACCGCGACTCGGCTGGCCGACATGGGCGTGCCGATGTACATGCTCGCCACGTCGCTGCAGCTGATCATTGCGCAGCGGCTGGTGCGCCGGCTTTGCGAGCACTGCAAGGCGCCAGTCGAGCAGACGCCGCAGGAGCGTGCCTGGCTGCTGGAGGTGGGTGGCCCGCTGATCGCCGCCGCACTGCGCCCGCACGGTCCGGTCGGCTGTGGCGAATGCAACGGCACTGGCTTTCTGGGTCGCGCAGCAATCTACGAATCGCTGGAACTCACCCGCGCGCTGGCCGACGCGCTTGCGCGCGACGACACCCAGGCCTATCTGGATGCGGCGCGCGCCCAGATCCAGGGCCGCACGCTCTCGCACGACGCCTTGCGGCTGATCCGAAAAGGCATCACCAGTGTGAATGAAGCCATGCGCATCGCCAGCCAGATGGCCGAGGAAAGCTGATGCCGACCTACTCCTGGAGCGGCAGAGACACCGTGGGCGCGCAGGTGACGGGCACTCTCGACAGCACCTCGACCGACATGGCAGCGGCCACACTGGCTGGCCGCGGCATCACGCCGCTGAAGATCGAACCGATCCTGCCAAAGAGCGCCGATACCGGCTGGTTCAGCGGCTCGGCCCACCTCAGCGGGCCCGAGCTGTCGCTGTTCTCGCGGCAGCTCCAAGCCCTGCTGCGCGCCGGGCTGCCGATCATGCGCGCGCTCGGCGCGATGCAGGAGTCAGCCACGCGGCCGACCGTCGGACGCGTGCTGGGTGCGCTTTGTGCAAGCCTGGACCAGGGCCGTGAACTGTCGACCGCAATGTCTCGCCAACCCAGGGATTTTCCGCCGCTCTACGTGGCGCTGGTACGGGTGGGTGAACAGACCGGCCGTCTCGACACGATTCTCAAGCGCCTCGCGGCCTGGCTCGAATTCGAGATGAAGACCCGCGAACGGGTGCGCACCGCGATGCGCTACCCGTGCTTCGTGATGATCGCGATGGCGGTGGCGCTGGTGATCGTGAACGTCTTCGTGATTCCGCGCTTTTCGGCGGTCTACAAGAGCATGAAGGTCGACCTGCCGATAATGACCCAGGTACTGATCGGCATGTCCGACTTCATAGTGCAGTTCTGGCCGGCACTGTTGATCGCCTGCGGCCTGGCCGCCTGGAGTATTCGCGGCTGGCTCGCGAGCAGCGCCGGGCGTCTGAGCTGGGATCAGATCGTGCTTCGTCTGCCGGTCATCGGCCGGCTGCTGCACAACGCGGCGCTGGGCCGCTTTTCACGCAGCCTCGCGCTCACCCTGAAAAGTGGTCTGCCGGCGGCCCAGGCGATCTCGCTGGTGGCCCAGGCGGTCGGCAACGAATACATCAGTCAGCGACTCGAACGGGTGCGCGCCGGCGTGGAACGCGGTGAAAGCCTGTTGCGCTCTTGTGCGTCGACGGGCGTGTTCACGCCGATCGTGCTGCAGATGATCGCAGTCGGTGAAGAAGCGGGTTCGCTCGATGAGATGCTCGAGCACGCGGCCGACTTCTACGAACAGGATGTCGACTACGATCTGCAGCGGCTGTCGGCGGCGATCGAACCGATATTGATCCTGGTGTTGGGCGCCATCGTGCTGGTGCTGGCGCTGGGCGTGTTCCTGCCCATCTGGGACCTGGGCAAAGCAGCAATGGGTCGCGGCTGAGGGCTGGCGTCCGCAC
>JAYVOV010000180.1:0-2172 GCA_043757735.1 Burkholderiaceae bacterium | reverse complement strand
GCTGGCTGGCCAAGGCCGTGCCAGACAACGCCAATTCATGCGCCTTGGCCCGCCAGGGTTCTTGCCGCGCCACCGATGGCAGCAGGGGTTCGAACTGGTGGGGCGCCTGGTACATGAACACCTTTCTGCGAACTACAATTTTCTTATAAGGCGTTGTAATTGTTGAAAGTAATATACTATTTGGGAAGTACTTTACGTACTTTATTGCGCACTTTTTTTCAAACCTTGACCGGTGCCCGCGGCACTTTCCCTCACGCAGCCGGCCCCGCACACTCACCGACTGCAGCAACGCCAGCCTGATCTCTACGTCAGGCAGCCACCGTGCCGGGAGCCTCACAATGCGGCAAGACAAAGCCCCTGCAACAGTGCGATAGTCGCGCCACTGCGAATGCAGCGAAATAAACTGGTGTGCCAGTCCCGGGTCACAGAACCCGGACGCGCCGCCCTCAGACCGTCCGTCCAATAGGAGACACGAACAATGAAACTGCGTGCCGACAGTCCCGCCATGCCTTCCGCAACCAACCGCCGCAGCCTGATCAAGGGCGCTGGCGCTCTGGCCGGCACCGTCGTCAGTGGCTTTCCGATGATCAGCCTGGCGCAGAACAAGCCGATCAAAATCGGCATGCCGACCATCCTGTCGGGCCGGGTGGCCATGCTGGGCAGCGCCTCGGTCAACGGGGCCAAGATCGAAGTTGAAAAATTCAATGCCGCGGGCGGCCTGGGCGGACGTCTGATCGAACTGGTCATCCGCGACTCCAAGGGCCTGCCGCAGGAGGCCGCACGGGTGGCGCGCGAACTGGTCACTGCCGATGGCTGCGAAATGATCCTCGATGCCGAGGCTTCATCCGGCTCGTTCGCGATCCACGAAGTGGCCCGCGACCTGGGCGTGCTGTGCATGCACAGCAACTCCGAGACCTCGTCGCTCACCGCCGACCCGAAGCTGAAAGTGGCCACCGCCTTTCGCTCGGCACGCCAGGGCATCCACGACGCAATCGTCGGCGGCGCCTACGCTGCCAAGGTTGCCAAGGAAAAGGGCCTCAAGCGCTGGATGTCCGTGTCACCCGACTATGCCTACGGCCGCGACACCACCGCGGAGTTCACGGAGTACGCGCAGTTCTTCAACAAGGACATCGAAGTCACCGGCCAGGTCTGGCCCAAGCTGTTCCAGCCCGACTACAGCGAGGTGATCACCCGGCTGCTGAGCGGGCGCCCGCAGGCGATCTACTCGGCGCTGTGGGGCGGCGACCTGACCTCCTTCATCGACCAGGCCAACATCTATTCGCTGTTCAAGGAGCGCCAATTCTTCGCGGTGAACATGGCTGATTACGCGGTGCTGACCGCGGTCAAGAACGTGCCCGCCGGTCTGCACTCGGGCAACCGATACCTGAAGACCTTTCCGGCCACTCAGGCCAACGCTGACTGGTCGCTCGACTACCTCAAGAAAAGTAAAGAGCTGCCGCTCAACTGGTCCTGGGAAAACACGGTGGGCATGCAGTTCATCACCAACGCGATCAAGAAATCCAACAGCACTGACAGCAAGAAAGTGGCCGATGCAATGCGCGGCATGACCATCGACTCGCCTTTCGGCACCGATGGCAAGATCACCATGCGCGCCGAGGACCACACCATCGTCAACTACGCGATCGGCTGGGGCGCGCTGGCGCCGAAAGATCCCTACATGGCCAACCCGGTTGCCGGCAGCTGGAAGCAGATCTTCGAGCTCGAGGCGCAGTGGAAAAAGCGCAAGAACTGGGCCTGAGCCCGCGGGGCACCCTCGCGGTGCCCCGCCCTTGACTGACCCCCTAACCGTTCCCGCATCGGGGACGATCCGAAAGCGCCCACCGCCTGCGAACACGCCGGCGGTCAGTGGAGATCTGCGTGGATCCTGAAGCCCTTCTCGAGTGCGTGACATCGCTGTCATGCATCGTCACCCAGGCCAGCACCGGCCTGATCGTCGGTTCGCTGCTGTTCCTGGTGGCTGCCGGCCTGACCCTGATCTTCGGGGTGCTGGGCGTCATCAATTTTGCGCACGGCTCCTTCTACATGCTGGGTGCCTATGTGGGGCTGTCGGCCTATCGGCTCACCGACAGCTATGTGCTGGCCGTGCTCGGGGCGGGAATCGGGGTGGCGCTCTTCGGGCTGTTTTTCGAGCGCTTCTTCATGCGCAAGGTG
>JAYVOV010000179.1:0-7961 GCA_043757735.1 Burkholderiaceae bacterium | reverse complement strand
TTCAGGCCCGACAGGGCGGCGCCCGGAGTGGCCAGGGGTACCACCGAGCCGCCAGACAGCGAGCCGGAGTTGCCGAAGGACGCGCCCATTCCGGGTTGCTGGGCGTCGAAGATCCGGACCGTCTGCCCGCGCCGGATCAGCGCCCAGGCCACCGACAAGCCGACGATGCCGGCGCCGACGATGTTGACCGGCGCTGGCGCCGCAGGCGGAAATTGCGCCATTGTCGTCGGCCTCCTAGCGGTAGACGCCGTCCCAGGGGCCCGGCACCACATTGGCCGTTTTGCCGTCGGCGCTGGCGATCGGCCGGTTCAGCGTGAACACGGTTTCGGGGCTGAGCACGGAGTAGTCCATGTAGCCCAGTCGGGCCAGCGGCTTCATCGAGGGTGTGTCGACGATGCCGTCCTTGATGAAGGCATCGTCGATGTAGATGCCCACCACCAAGCCGAACACCATCGTGTAGATCTCGCCCTTGCCCTTGCCGTCGGCGGCTGGCGGGCCTTCCAGAGTCTTCCAGAGCTTGCATTCGAAGGCAGCCGGGCTTTGCGCGACGCGCGGCGGCTTGACGAAGCGCGACACCCCCGGAGTCAGGCCCGCGAGCGCGAACTCGTCGACGCCCGGTGCGACCGCGGCCGAGCTCATGTTCATCTGCTCGCGCAGGTCGTAGGTGGCCAGCGAGCAGGTGAATTCACCGTTGGCCTCGATGTTGCGCAGCGAGTCCTTGCGACCGGCCGACGAGAACATGACCACCGGCGGGCGATCGCTGACCGCGTTGAAAAAACTGTAGGGCGCGAGATTGGGTACGCCGTTGCTGTCGACGGTGGCGATCCAGCCGATCGGCCGGGGGACTGCCAATGCCTTGAACGGATCAAATTTCAGGCCGTGGTTGCGACCGGTGGCGTCGTAGTGCATGAAAGAACTCTCGTTGCTGGGGCTGGACGTGATAATTGCGGCTCGGCGCCGCCCCTGAGGGTGGGCCAGCGCCGCCGTGGGGGGTGGACAGCCCGACACTACAACAGGTTTGCGCGTGCCGCAGGCGCCGCGCGGCCATTATCCGAGCGCGCGCAGATGGTCGTCAGTTGCCGCGGCCAGCCGCTGGCCGAGCGCATGCGCCAGGAAGCCGATACCCGCGCCGGCCGCGACCAGCCGGTGATCGCGCAGCGCTTCGATGCGCCGCGGCCCGCCCGCCATTGCCAGGTAGCGGTTGTGTGCGTAGGTGCCGATGCCGATGTCGGCGATCTGGCGCGCGCATTTGTTGCGCTAGCAGGTCTGCCGCCACAGCCCGGACTGCAGCACCTGCATTTCGCAGGTTTCACGCTCACGGGGGCTGAGCTACTCGCGGCAATCGAAGCCGCCGCCCAGCGGTCTGGGGCTGACGCCGCCCAATGGGTTCAGGCGTGGCGCCATGCCATGGACGCTGATCCGAGCGGGCGGTCTGTTCGTGCCGATGAGGCTCAAAGCGAGGCTCGTGGCGAGGTGATGCATGGGCGGGCATAAAATGCGTGCATCGCGCCCTTCACCGCCCATCTGTCACGAGGAAACCCATGTCCGAACTCGACCGCTTTCTTGCCTGTCGCGACCAGTTGCTGCGTGATCGCACTGATTACCAGAAGGCATTTGCGCAATTCCAGTGGCCGCATCTGGAGCGCTTTAACTGGGCCCTCGATTATTTCGACGCCATCGCCCATGACAACACGGCGCCGGCACTGCACATTGTTGAAGAATCTGGCGGCCAGGCCCGGCTGAGCTACGCCGACTTGTCCCGACGCTCCAACCAGGTCGCGAACTTCCTGGTGGGTCTCGGCGTGCGGCACGGCGACCGCATTCTGCTGATGCTGGGCAACGAAGTGCCGCTCTGGGAAACAATGCTGGCCGCGATCAAGCTGGGGGCCGTTGTGATACCCGCCACCACCCTGCTGTCCGGTGACGATCTGGCTGATCGCCTGCAGCGCGGCAATGTCCGCCACATCGTGACGAATGCCGCCGGCATGACGAAGTTTCTCGAGCTGCCCGCGGCGACCCTGCACGGCTTGTCGCTGGTCAACGTGTCGATGGGTGCCGGCGCGCTGCCGCAGGGCTGGACCGACTATGCCCGTTCTCTGGACGCGGCCGTTTCGTTCACCCAGCCGCAGGCCACCACCGCGAACGACCCCATGCTCGAGTACTTCACTTCGGGAACCACCGCCAAGCCCAAGCTGGTACAGCATACCCAGCAGAGTTATCCGGTCGGCCACCTGTCGACCATGTACTGGCTGGGCCTGATCAAGGGTGACGTGCACTGGACGGTGAGCTCACCCGGCTGGGCAAAGCACGCCTGGAGCTGCTTCTTCGCGCCCTTCAACGCGCAGGCCTGCGTCTTCATCTACAACTACAACCGCTTCAATGGCCCTGCTATCCTGGCGACGCTGGTCGAGCATCGGGTGAACACCTTGTGTGCGCCACCCACCGTCTGGCGCATGCTGATCCAGGAAGACCTGAAGGCCTGGCCGGTCCAGTTGCGCGAGCTGATTTCCGCTGGCGAACCACTCAATCCGGAAGTCATCGAGCAGGTGCGTGCCGCCTGGAACATCACCATTCGCGATGGCTACGGTCAGACCGAAACCACCGCGCAGATCGGCAATCCACCGGGGGCTGTGCTCAAACCGGGCTCGATGGGCCGGCCATTGCCTGGCTACCGGATGGTCCTGCTCGACCCCGATGGGAAGCCTGCCGAAGAGGGCGAAATCTGCATCGACCTGGCACATCGCCCGACGGCACTGATGACCGGTTACGCCGACGACGCCGACACGACAGCGCAGTCGATGCGTGACGGCCACTACCATACCGGCGACGTCGGCATGCGCGATGCCGAGGGCTACATCACCTATGTGGGCCGCGCCGACGATGTCTTCAAGGCCTCGGGTTATCGGATCAGCCCCTTCGAGCTCGAGAGCGCGCTGATCGAGCATCCGGCCGTGGCCGAGGCGGCTGTCGTGCCGTCGCCGGATCCGGTGCGCGGCTTCGTGCCGAAGGCCTACGTCATCCTTGCGCCGGGGCATGCCGCCAACGCCGACACCGCTGCGGCCATTTTTCGCTTTCTGCGGGAACGGGTTTCCGGCTACAAGCTCGTTCGTCGCATCGAGTTCAGTGACTTGCCCAAGACCATCTCGGGCAAGATCCGTCGGGTCGAGCTGCGAGGCCAGGAGTCGGCCAGACCCGGGACTGGGCCGCGGACCGCAATGGAGTTTCTGGAGGAGCAGAGCCGGGCGTGATTCTGCGATCGGCATTGGCAAGCACGCCACCGCAGCGCTGGCACAGGCTCGCGTCGACTGGTCTCGATCACGCGGGGCTGGCGCAACCACGCTCAAGCAGCGCTGGCACCATCGAGTTCGCGCTGCTCGGCATGGGCCAGGCCTCCGAGGCCGGGCAACTGCAGTTGAATGCGTTCGAGCCGATCATCGCCAGGAAGCCTGTTCAAGAGCATCGAACACCTGGCCGCGGGTTGCCAGACCCTGGCAGTGAACTGCGTGGACGCGATCACCGCCAATCGGGAACTGATGGCGCACCGGGTGCGTCATTCGGCTGGCCTGGCGACAGCGCTCAATCCGTATATTGGCTACGAGAACGCGACGCTGATCACTTGCGAGGCGGTTGCAACGGGTCGCAGCGTGGCGGAACTCGTCCTGGAACGCGAATTGCTCACCCAATCTGAGCTCGACCAGACACTGCGTCCCGAAGTGCTGACTCGACCCCACGGCAGACAGGGAATCGCAGGCACGCGGAAAGTGATCTGAGCCGGGAAAACCCAGTGAGCCGATAGCGGTCACTGGGCGTTTTCCCTGGGGGTTTTTCTGGGAAAAAGTACTTCTCGAAACGTATACTTCAGCGCACCTGACAGGAGACACACACATGAAGATTGCGATCCTAATGACTGCACTGACCGGCGGCCTGCTGGCCGTCCAAGCCCATGCGCAAGACTTGGCGGGCACGCTCAAGAAGATCAAGGAAACCGGCACGATCAACATCGGCCACCGGGAATCCTCGATCCCATTCTCGTACCTCGACGACAAGCAGCAGCCGATCGGCTACGCGATGGATCTGTGCATGAAGGTGGTCGACGCGGTGAAGTCAGATCTGAAGATGCCGGGCCTGAAAGTCTCGCTGCAGCCAGTCACCTCCAGCAACCGGATTCCTCTGCTGCAAAACGGCACGATCGACCTCGAGTGCGGATCCACCACCAATTCGGTGGCGCGCCAGCAGCAGGTTGCATTTGGCCCCACCTACTTCGTGATCAACGTCACGGCGGCGGTCAAGAAGAGCTCCAGCATCAACAGTCTGGCTGACCTGGCCGGCAAGAATATCTCCACCACCTCGGGCACCACCGCGGTGCCGCTGCTCAAGGCCTATGAAAAGACCAACAGCATCGATGTGAAAGAAATCTATGGCAAGGACCATGCCGAGTCCTTCCTGCTGATGGCAGACGACCGTGTGGTCGCGTTTGTCATGGACGACATCCTGCTGGCTGGCCAGATCGCCAACTCGAAGGCGCCCGACAACTACCGCATCCTGAACGAGTCGCTGCGCCAGGAGCCCTACAGCATGATGCTGCGCAAAGACGATCCGCAGTTCAAGGCGCTGGTTGACAAGACCATCACCGCGGTCATGAAATCGGGTGAGATCGAGAGGATCTACGCCAAGTGGTTCACCAGTGCGGTGCCGCCCAAAGGCATCAACCTGAACTTCCAGCAGACACCCCCGCTCAAGGACGCCTTCAAGAACCCCAACGACAAGGGTGTTTGAGGCTGACTGAAGCCTGTACCGGCCGGTCGCGCGTCAAGCCGACCGGTTTTTTTTTAATCGCAGGTGCCAAGCGAGACCAGCCAAGATGAATCTCGGGATCTTCTTCGAAACGACCGCCGACGGCGACAGCGTCTGGTGGCAGTCGCTGGTCAGCGGCCTGGGCTGGACCTTGTCCACCGCGCTGTTCGCGGCGATCATCGCGTTTTTTCTCGGCTCTGTGCTGGGCGTGATCCGCACCACCAGCAAGCCCTGGCTGGTGCGATTGGGCAACGCCTACGTTGAACTCTTTCGCAACATTCCGCTGATTGTCCAGTTCTTTCTCTGGTACTTCGTGATTCCCGGTCTGGTGCCGGCGGTCAAACGCTGGGTCACTTCACTCGACCCGACTGAACATCAATTTGTCACCGCCGTGGTCTGCCTGGGTTTATTCACCGCGTCGCGGATCAGCGAGCAGGTGCGCTCGGGCATTCAGGCGCTGCCGCGTGGCCAGCGTGCCGCCGGCTATGCCGTCGGCCTGACCGAGATCCAGACGTACCGGTACGTGCTGCTGCCGATGGCCTATCGCATCATCATTCCGCCGCTCACTTCCGAGACGATGAATCTCATCAAGAACACCGCGGTGGCCTATTCCATCGGCATGACCGAGATGTTCTTCCGGACCCGCGAGATGGGCGAGATGACCTTTCGCTATTTCGAGGCCTTCGCTGCCGCCACGGTGGTTTATGCGGTCATTGCCATGACCGCCAACCGTGTGATGGCCTGGGTCGAGCGCCGTGTCGCGGTGCCCGGCTACATCAGCGGCGGCAAATGATGGACGCACTCGAATTCGACGTCATCGCGCGCAGCTGGCCCTATCTGCTCAAGGGGCTGCAGTACACATTTCAGCTCACGCTGATCGGCGCGATCGGCGGCGTTATTTTCGGCACCCTGCTGGCGATGGCCCGGCTATCGTCGAACAAGGTGCTGGCGTCGGTGGCGGCCGGTTACGTCAACCTCATGCGGTCGATCCCGCTGCTGCTGGTGATCTTCTGGTTCTACTTCCTGGTGCCGGTGCTGCTGCAGAACATCACCGGCGCCGAGCGTCCGCCGCAGATCGGCGCCGAGCGCTCGGCCTACTTCACCTTCATCATGTTCGAGGCAGCGTACTTCTGCGAGATCATGCGTGCGGGCATTCAGAGCATCAGCAAAGGTCAGGTGGGTGCGGCCTACGCCATCGGCCTGAACTACTGGCAGGCGATGCGCCTGATCGTATTGCCGCAGGCGTTTCGCAACATGCTGCCGGTGCTGCTCACCCAGACGATCGTGCTGTTCCAGGACGTCTCGCTGGTGTCGCTGCTCAACGTGACCGATTTCGTCGGCGCCGCCAGCAAGATCGCGCAGCGCGACAGCCGGGTCGTCGAGATGTATCTGTTCGTGGCGGTCGTCTACTTCGTGCTGTGCTTCACGCTGTCGTATGCGGTCAAGCGCCTGCAGCTGAAGATTGCCATCATCCGCTGATCACCATCCGTATCCCGAGAGAACCGTCATGGGCATGATCGATTTCAAGAACGTGAGCAAGTGGTACGGTACTTTCCAGGTGCTGACCGACTGCAGCACCACCATCAGCAAGGGCGAAGTGGTAGTGGTGTGCGGGCCTTCGGGCTCGGGCAAGTCCACACTCATCAAGTGCGCCAATGCGCTGGAGCCCTTTCAGAAAGGAGAAATTTACATCGATGGAGTGTCGGTGGGTGCTGCCGCCACCGATCTGCCCAAGCTGCGTTCGCGCATCGGCATGGTGTTCCAGCACTTCGAATTGTTTCCACATCTGTCGATCACCGAGAACCTCACGCTGGGGCAAATACGGGTCCTCAACCGCAGTCCGCAAGAAGCGCTGGACAAGGGCATGACGCTGCTCGAAAGGGTGGGCCTGACGGCGCATGCCAAGAAATTTCCAGGGCAACTTTCCGGCGGCCAGCAGCAGCGGGTGGCGATTGCGCGAGCACTAGCCATGGACCCGATCGCAATGCTCTTCGACGAGCCGACCTCCGCACTCGACCCCGAGATGGTCAATGAGGTGCTCGACGTGATGGTGCAACTGGCCAAAGAGGGCATGACCATGATGGTCGTCTCCCATGAAATGGGCTTTGCCCGCAAGGTGGCCGACCGGGTCATTTTCATGGATGCCGGGCGCATCGTCGAAGACTGCACCAAGCCCGAGTTCTTCGACACGCCGCGCGGGCCGCGCGCGCAGGAGTTCTTGTCGAAGATCCTCAGTTCGCACTGAGCACATGCTGGCGCCGACGGCGGCCGGCGGGTTTTTAACCCGTTATCTTGTCGAGTCCCGATCTGCAGCGGCGCGCCCATCTTGCGCAGCAGAGCCAGCAGGCTCTGGCCTGCCGAGCGGCTGGTCTTCAGGTTGTCTGACGGAATGTTCTCGATCGTTGCCGTGAACAGAGCGGAATTTGATCCCACCGTGATGCTGTGAATGTTGCGGGTCAGCGTCGGGTCTGCCCAGATTTCTATCTGCGTGCGGCGCGCAAAGTTGTCTCGGGGTGCGACGGTATACGCTTGCGGTTCATCCAGACAGTTGCTTCTGGAGACGAGTTGCCGTTTTTATTCAGGAGTTCATCGATGAACCAAGCCGCAGGTCCGAACCCCAGCCATCGCGATGATGAGGGCCACTGCAGCCAGCAGTCTCTGGGCGACGATGCCATGCTGTTTCGCATCACCCGCCCGGCCAAGCTCAACGCGCTGACGAAGCCGGTGCTGACCGCGCTGGCGGACTGCCTGGATGCGATGGAGGCCAAGGGGCAGCGTCTGCTGGTGATCACCGGCGAGGGCAGCAAGGCTTTTTGCGCGGGAACCGACCTGGCCGAGACCCAGGCCACGCCGGGGCCCGCTCGTCTGGACAAGAGTGCGATGGCGCGCGATCTGCTGGTGCGCTTGTCACGCTCGCCGGTGCTCAGTGTGGCGGCCATCAATGGGCTGGCCTATGGCGGTGGTTTGGAGCTGGCGATGGCCTGCACGTTCAGGGTCGCCGCGCCGCATGTGAAGGTCGCGCTGCCCGAGATCAAGCTCGGGGTTCTGCCGGCCTATGCCGGCACGCAGTTTCTGCCCGCGCTGATTGGCCCGGCGCGTGCGCTGGACCTGATGTTGACCGGCCGCCCGGTGTCGGCCGACGAAGCGCTGGCGATGGGCTTGCTCAG
>JAYVOV010000178.1:0-2182 GCA_043757735.1 Burkholderiaceae bacterium | reverse complement strand
CTGAATCCTTGATCGGCTGGCATGTGAATCGCCCCGGTGGTGCTGAGTTTCACTCGATCGGCAAATTTCGTGGCACCTATCATCGTCCCGACGTGATCGATCGAGTCCTCGAGACCCTCGATCCCGAAGCTGCGCTGGTCCAGGCCGACGCGGCCCGCAATCTGATGGCGCAAAAATCGGCAGACGAAGAATTGCGCCAGCGCATCCAGGCCGCCGCAGTGCCGCCGCCGCCGCCTGAAAAAATCCTGCCGCCTGTGCTCACCGTGCTGGGCGAGCGCGCGGTCAAACGCAACACCACGGATCTGCGTCTCGAGTTCGCGGTGCGCGCCGACCGTCAGCCAGCCGACACTATTTCCGTTCGGATCGACGGCCGGCCAGTTGAGGGCGCTCGCGTCACCCTGCCTTCGCGACAGGACGGCCAGAGCACCGGCACGGTTCAGATGAAGATGCCGGCGCGCGATGCCGAAATCGTCCTGTTCGCGATCGCCGGCAACCTGGTCTCCGAACCCACGCTGGTATCGTTTCGCTACGAGCCACCGCTGGCGCCACCCGCGACCAGGCCATCGGCGGCAATCACGCCCGCACCCCCCGTACCGGCACCGCCCCTGGGGACTGGCGTGCCGCCGCCCGGCCCTGGCGCACTGCCCGCGCAGCCCTCCAGCCAGGTGACGGAAAGGCGCCTGTTTGTCGTCGCGGTTGGAGTGTCCGAATACGCCAGGAGCGACTACAACCTGCGCCTGCCCGCGAAAGACGCTGCCGATTTTGTCGATCTGATGAAGACGCAGGCCGGCACCTTGTACAACAGCGTCGAGAGCCGCCTGCTGGTCAATGGCGACGCAACGCGAGCACGCGTTCTGGACGCGATGAACTGGCTGCGTGGTGTCGTCGGTCCGCAGGACACCGGCATGCTGTTCATCGCGGGCCACGGCGTCAATGATGCAATCGGGCAGTATCATTTCCTGCCCTACGATGCCGACATTTCCCGGCCTTCGCGAACCGCCGTACCGGAAGGCGCCATCCGCCAGACGCTGGCTTCGCTCAAGGGGCGCGCAGTGCTGTTCGTCGACACCTGCTACGCCGGCAATGTCATGGGGTCTGGCGCAGCTGCCAGCAATGAAATATCGCGGCTGGCCAATACCCTGTCTTCGGCCGAAAACGGCGTGATCGTGTTCTCGGCCAGCACCGGCCGCCAGGAGTCGCTCGAGAACCCGGCCTGGGGCAACGGCGCCTTCACCAAGGCCCTCATCGAAGGCATTCGCGGCGGCGCCGACTTCAGGCGCGAAGGCGTCGTGACCCACCAGGGACTGAGCTACTTCCTGGGCCAGGAGGTGCGCAACATCACCCGAGGCCGCCAGACGCCGGTGACCGCCGTGCCGCTGGGCGTGACCGACTTCGCCCTGGTGGCCCTGAAGTAGCGCGCTCCTCGACGTGCGCTCCTCGACGTGCGCTACTCGAAATGCATCTTGGTCAGAAACTGCCTGACCTGCTCTCTTTCGCCCGCGTGTGGATGTTCGAAGGTCCACACGGCCACACCAACCCGCTGCTCGCGCTGCACATAAGCATGCCATTGATGCACAGGCGCGCCCTGATACAGGAACGCGAGACGCCTGAGATTGCTCTCGGTATCGTCGATCTCGCTGGCAGCGCCGGCATCGGTGATGGCGAGTTCTGCAACGAAGGTCT
Source organism: Burkholderiaceae bacterium (assembly GCA_043757735.1). Taxonomy (GTDB): domain Bacteria; phylum Pseudomonadota; class Gammaproteobacteria; order Burkholderiales; family Burkholderiaceae_E; genus Quisquiliibacterium. The sequence continues at coordinate 499 of JAYVOV010000178.1, read as the reverse complement.
GAAGCGCCTCGCATTGTTTGTCGACATACGCGGACAAGGTCTGCCCGGGCTCGAGCTGGTCTTCGCGGCACATCAGGGTTTCGGCGAACGCGCCCCCGCCCTGATGCTGCAGCCCGAGATGCGCGATGACGAAGAACCCCTCCGGGACCTCATGGACATGCCAGGTAGTACCTTCGATCTGGTCGGGCGACTCGGTCTCGAGTTCGACCACGAACAAAGTATCGCCGGCTTCGATCCGGTCACCCGAGGCCACCAGCACCGGCTCGCTCAGGGCCGCGCCGTTGACGAAGGTGCCGCCGGAGGAGCCGAGATCTTCGACCGTCACGCCGTCGTCTGTCTGTGACAGCAGGAAATGCCGACGCGACATTGCCGGGTCGGCAATCCGACAGCCAGCACCTTCGCGCCCGACTTCCAACGGCTGACCAGGCGGCAGGTGAATGTGACCGATCGCTTTTTCGCCCTGAAAGACATCGATATGGACACGCGGGTTCATCGATCA
>JAYVOV010000177.1:0-2195 GCA_043757735.1 Burkholderiaceae bacterium | reverse complement strand
CGAGCACGGCGCCGTTGATCACGCCCGACTGCGATACCAGCGCCACATTGCCGCCATTGGGCAGAGGCCCCATCCGCCCGGCATTGAGCCGCAGCGCCGGCCGCACGAAGCCCATGGTCCCCGGGCCCAGCAGACGCAGCCCCAGACGCTGCGCCTGTTCGCGCCAGCGGCTGGCATCGGCGGCATCGCGGTCATCGGTCATCACCGACACCACGCGGGCGCGCAAGCCTGCCGCCAGGTCGATGGCCGCAGCCACGTCACGCTTGTCCAGCGCAATCAGCACAAGTTCGCAGCCCTGTGCATCGGCGGGAGGACCGCCGTCGGCAAGGCGCAAGATTCGGGTGGCGCGAGTGGCCTGTGCGAGTTGCGCGGTCAGTGCGAGCACCCACGCCGGCGGCTGGTCGCCGACGATCAGCGCGACCCCGGCAGGCGCGAACAGGCAGCTCAAAAAGTGATGGTGGTCCATGCAGTCTCCGCCATGGCGCCCAGTATCACCTTTCCGGGTTGCAAAACTGCGACCTTGGTCAGTCGATGCCGATCAGCGTGCGCACATGCAGTTCAACGCTGCGCGCCAGCGCCGGCAGGTGATAACCGCCTTCGAGCACCGACACGATGCGCCCCTGTGAAAATTCTTCGGCGATCTCGACCAGCCGCCTGGTGACCCAGGCGTAGTCGGTATCGCGCCAGCCGAGCTGGCTCATTTCGTCTTCGCGATGCGCGTCGAACCCGGCGGAGATAAACAGCATCTGCGGCGCGAAGGCCCGCAGGCGCGGCAGCCAGCTTTCGGTAACCGCGTGCTGGAGCGCCGCACCGTCGGAGTACGGATCGAGCCCGACGTTGCACATATTGGCGCCACGCGATTTTTCGCCGTTGTAGGGGTACAGGCGGCGCTGGAAAGTTGAGACCATCAGCACGCGGTCGTCGCCGGCGAGAATGTCTTCGCTGCCATTGCCATGGTGGACATCGAAATCGATCAGCGCGACACGCTGCAGGCCGAGTTCATCGAGGGCGTGACGAAGGCCCACCACCACGTTGTTGAAGAAACAAAAGCCCATGGCCTGACCGCGCTCGGCATGGTGACCGGGTGGCCGGACATTGCAGAAAGCACGGCTGTATGGGCCGCTGACAACGAGTTCGGTTGCTTTGACCGCCGCGCCCGCGGCGTGCAGGGCGGCCGTCCAGGTAGCCGGATTCATGGCGGTATCGGGATCGACCTGGGCATAGCCCTCGGTGGGCGCGAGCGCGCGCAATTCAGCAAAGTACCGGCCCTCGTGGGCGCGCAGGATCTGCTGCTCGGTCGCCGCCGGCGCATCGAAGCTGTCCATGAAGTCCAGCACACCCCGAGCCAGCAGTCGATCGGCAATGACCGCGACGCGATCCGGGCACTCGGGATGGTGCGCGCCCATTTCATGACGCGCGGAACTCGAGTGCGACAGATACGCAGACTTCATTTCTCAATCCAGACGGAGCGGGGCAGGCGCTGGCGGCGCGACCGGCCTGGTCGCGCCGCCAGCGCGTTACGCGACGCTCAGCGCAACGCCCCGCCGTTGATGTTGCCGCTGATCAAAACGGTGTCGGTGCTGCCGCTCAGGCTGCGCAAAGGCAGCCCGAGCCTGCTGACCCAGCTGATCGTGCTCACGCCGTCCTGGATAGCCTGCCACTTGCAGGCGCCCGCGAAGGCACCTGCCGGGACGGTGATGTCTTCAAATCCGAGGAAGGTGTCGTTCAGGTTGACCGTGTTCTGGGGCACCGGGAACGGGGTGCCGGTGGTGGTGGTGGTGTAGGTCTGGGCAAGCCCCTGGCCGACAGCCAGGGAATAGCGACGAATGGCTGGCGGGTTCAAGGTGACGGTGGTGGTCAGCGTGAAGCCGAGCGTGGTGCTGGTCACCACAGTGCCGTAGTTGAGGACGTCGAGACCATTGATGACCGAATAACTGCGCCCGCTGGCCACTGTCCCTGCGCCAGTTCCGGTCAACACCGTGCTCGTGAACTTGACCGGTGTCGCCAGGACGCCGGCGAACGAAGCGGGCCCCTCGGCCTGATATTCGGTTTTGGCTTCGACCACCGTTGCACCCGAGGTGCTGCGGAAGGTCAGTTCCCAGCGTGTGCTGGTGTTGTAGAGCGAGGTGTCCAGGCAGGCCGCCGCCGTGGCCCCGGCAGGCGCCGGTGCGGGCGCCGGGGCAGGCGTCGGGGCC
>JAYVOV010000176.1:0-2199 GCA_043757735.1 Burkholderiaceae bacterium | reverse complement strand
CCTCGCCGCTCAGGGTGGTGCGGCCGGCAGTGGCGCCGATCAGAAAGCCGCGCGCCCGCTGGTCGGCCGCGGCCCAGATCTGGTCGCCGACGCGCTGAAACCCGAACATCGAGTAGTAGATGTAGAACGGCATCATCGCCAGGCCGTGTACCGCATAGCTGGTGGCGGCGGCGGTCCATGAAGCGAGCGCGCCCGCTTCGGTGATGCCTTCTTCCAGGATCTGCCCGTCCTTGGCCTCGCGGTAGTAGAGCATCGAGTCGATGTCTTCGGGCTGATAGCGCTGGCCCACGGAAGAGTAGATGCCGATCTGACGGAACAGATTGGCCATGCCGAAAGTGCGCGCCTCGTCGGCGACGATCGGCACGATGCGCGGGCCCAGCGCCGCATCTTTGAGCAGACCGCCCAGCAGGCGCACGAAGGCCATGGTGGTCGACATCTCCCGGCCCGCAGCGTTCAGGGCGAACGCGCCCCATCCGGCCACTGCCGGCACCGCCACCGGCGCGCAGATTGCCGAGCGTTGCGGCAGCGAGCCACCCAGCGCGGCGCGGTGGCTACGCAGGTAGCGCATCGCTGGCGCATCGTCGGGTGGCCGCGCGAACTCGAGTCCCTCGACCTGAGCATCGGTCAGGGGCAGGCGAAAGCGATCCCGAAATTCAAGCAGCGCTTCGGTGTCGAACTTCTTTTGCTGATGCGTCGTCATGCGGCCCTGGCCGGCGCGGCCCATGCCGAAGCCTTTCTTGGTGTGCGCCAGGATCACGGTCGGCTGGCCCTGATGGCGCACCGCCGCGTGATAGGCCGCATACAGTTTCACCGGGTCGTGGCCACCTCGCGTGAGACGGTCGATCTGCTCGTCGGTCATGCCTTGCGACAAGGTGCGCAGCGCCTCGTTCTGGCCGAAAAAGCGTTCGCGGTTGAACTTGCCGTCAGTGGCTGCGTAGGTCTGGAACTGGCCATCGACCGTGCCGCTGAAAGCGTCGATGAGCGCGCCTTGCCGGTCGCGTGCCAGCAGCCCGTCCCAGTCGCTGCCCCAGACCAGCTTGATGACGTTCCAGCCGGCACCCGAGAACAGTGCTTCGAGTTCGTCGATGATGCGGCCGTTGCCGCGTACCGGGCCGTCGAGGCGCTGCAGGTTGCAGTTGACGACAAACACCAGGTTGTCGAGCCGCTCGCGGGCGGCCAGCGTCAGCGCGCTCATCGACTCCGGCTCGTCCATCTCGCCGTCGCCGAAGATGCCCCAGACCTTGCGCGGCAACGGGTCGCCGCCCGCCGTTTGCGCCAACAGGCCTCGATGCTCGAGATAGCGCACGAAGCGCGCCTGGTAGATGGCGCTGATCGGGCCGATGCCCATCGAGCCGGTCGGAAACTGCCAGAAGTCGGGCATCAGCCAGGGGTGCGGATAGCTCGACAAGCCTCGCGCGCCGACCGCGCCCGCGCTGATCTCGCGCCGGTAGTGGGCGAGGTCGTCTGCGCTCAGGCGCCCTTCCAGGAACGCCCGCGCATAAACCCCGGGCGCCGAATGCGGCTGGTAGTAAACGAGATCGCCGAGGAAGCCGTCGCGCCGCGCGCGAAAGAAGTGGTTGAAGCCCACTTCGAACAGGTCGGCCGCGGAAGCGTAGCTGGCGATGTGCCCGCCCAGTTCGCCATGAGCGCGGTTGGCGCGAACCACCATCGCGAGCGCATTCCAGCGCATGAGCGCCGACAATTCACGCTCGATCTCGAGGTCGCCCGGAAAGGGCGGCTGCGCCGTCACCGCGATCGAATTCACATAGGGCGTGGTGAGGCCCGGCTTCCAGCCCAGGCCGGTGCGTGCGGCATGCGCCTGCAGCGCGTCGAGCAGGAAGCGCACCCGCTCGGGGCCGCCAGTGGCCAGCACGCCAGCCATGGCGTCGAGCCACTCGGTGGTTTCCAGCGGGTCGGGGTCGCGGCTGGGATCGGCAGCGGGGCCGGTTACGCGGCTCAGGTGGTCGATGTGCGAAAGGTCGGTCATGGCGGTCATGGCGGTCGTGGCGGCAATGGCAAAGGAGCAATATCAGGATCATCTGCCGTAATCGCGCATTGGTGCTGATGTTTACGATTTTAAATCTGCCCATTTGCGGAATATGCCACCGGCCATGAGACGAATAAAGGCATTGAATGCCGCTTGAACGCTTCAGCCTCGATCGGCTCTCGCCGATCCCCGGTGTCGAAAAAATCAGCTCC
>JAYVOV010000175.1:0-2204 GCA_043757735.1 Burkholderiaceae bacterium | reverse complement strand
AGGCGAGTCGGCTGGCGGTGCCGGGCAGTTGATTGCCCGCCGGCACTTGCAGCGCGGCGGCGCCCGCGCCGCTGGCAAACGCATCGCGGTAGGTGGCGGCCAGCCAAGTGAGCGCCACCCGGGCATTGACGGTATTTGAAAAACGCCCGATGTACGACAGCTCGGCGCCCTCGCGCAGCGTGCGGCCGGCATTCTTGAAGGTGGAGCGTCCGCCGGCATTGCCGTCGATCACGATTTCATCGCGTGTTTCGATCGAAAAGACCGCGACATCGAACCGGTGTGCCGCCCCGACGCGCAGCTTGGCGCCGATTTCGGCGTGCCGGCTGTTCGAGGCGTTCAAACCGAGGTTCAGGCCGGTGGCGCTGCCAGTGGTGGTGCGATAAGCGATCTCGGCGAAAGTGGGGGTCTCGAAGCCGCGCCCTACGTTGGCGTAGACATTGAGCTGATCGCCAAAATGCCGGGAAATGCCAATGACGGGGCTGGTCGCACTGTACTTGCGCGAACCGCTGTCGTCGCCGTTGCCTGCAACGATGAAGCGATCGCTGGAGCGAAAATCAACCTGACTGGAACGGGCGCCTGCGGTGAATGTCCATTGATTGCCCAGCGCGAGATTGGCCAGTGCGTAAAAGTCAGTGTTCTCGACGCGGTTGCGTTCGTCGCGTTTGATCGCACCGACTGTTCCCGCGTTGTTGATGAATCCTTGCCGCTGTTCGTGCTGCCGATCATGATCCACGCCCGCGACCAGCGTTAGTTTCGCGCCCTCCAAGCGGATCGCGTGTGAATACTGCAGCCCGATGCCGCCGTAGTTTCTATCGAGATCGACCACGCCGCCAGCCGCGGTCACCGGTGTCTGCGCGGCCAGCGGTGTCGCCAGCGTCTGAAACACCGCGCGCTGCCCGGCGTAGACGCGTGCCGTCAGGCGCTGGTCGGGCGCAAAGCGATGTTCTGCGATCACGCCCATCTGGTTCTGGGAGATGGTCTTTCGAGTGTCCTGCGAGAGCGCTACCGGATCGACCTGGCGCGGATTGGCCTCCATCTGTCCGCGAGTCAGTCCCAGCGGATCCTGGGCAAGAGGCTGGTCGAAAACATTGGCGACCACCGTGACCCGCGTAGCGGGCGAGAGATCAAATCGGAAGCGTGTGTTGAACTGTTCGCGCCGTGCGGCGCTGTGGTCGCGATAACCGTCGGTTGAGAATCGCGACCAGTCGGCCAGATAGTTGACCGAGCCACTCTGCCCACCGGCCTGCAGACCGATCCGCTCGGCGTTGTAGCTGCCGCGCGAATAGGCGACAGTGCCCTCCGGGGTGGCCGGTCCGTCAGCTGTGAAAGCCTGCAGGACACCGCCTGCGGCGTTGCCATAGAGCAGTGCCATGGGCCCGCGCAGCACTTCGATGCGGCTGGTCGAAGGCAGGCTGATGGTTGCGGCCTGTCCTTGACCATCGGGCATGGTCGCGGGGATCCCGTCGACGATCAGCCGCACGCCCCGGATGCCAAAGGTGGAGCGGGAGCCGAACCCGCGGATCGACAGCTGCAGGTCTTGCGCGTAGTTCTGCCGGTTGAGCACTGCCACGCCGGGCACACGGCTCAGGACTTCAGACAGATTCACCTGGGCGCCGGCGGAGCGGATGGTTTCGGCGTCGACCGACTGAATCGAAGCCGGTACGTCGAAACTGCGCTGCTCGATGCGGCTGGCCGACACCACCACATCGGGCAGCACCTCGACCGGCCTGGAAGGTGGCGCAACGCCCTGGGCCGCGGCCATCGGCGAACCAATGGCTGCGAGCAGCACGGCGATCGGCCGCAAGCGCGAGCCTTGGCCTGTACGAGGAATCAACATAGGGTCTCCTTGTGGGGGGCGGCTCGGACCTTCGATCGGGTCCGCTGCGCGAATGCGATGATCGATGGTTACGGTAGCACGGAGCGCGCGCGCGAACAGGCGCACGCACTGGCGTTGCAAGCTGGAACATAGGCGTCGAAACGCACATGGAGATTCATGATGACGAAGTTTTCCTGAGCAGTGAGCAGCCTCGTCGCTGCGAGCCTGACCTGGGCCGGTCTGGCTTGTGCCGCGCCGTTCGCCTATGTCAGCAACGAGCGCAGCGGTTCGGTCTCTGTAATCGATCTCGCCAGCGACCAGGTGGTGGCCACGATCGCGGGTGCGCGCAAACCACGAGGCATCGCTGCCTCGGCCGATGGCAGGCGGC
>JAYVOV010000174.1:0-8075 GCA_043757735.1 Burkholderiaceae bacterium | reverse complement strand
CGGGGTCGTTGCACGACAAGTACATCCGGCTGGTGTCCTCGGCGCACTAAGGCTGCGTGCTGTGACGGCGCCGCGGCCTGAACTCAGCACCTCGACTCGGGTATTGCCTGGACTGCGGCCCTCGAACCAGTGGTAGCTCGCGCCCGCGTCCCCCGGTTGCGGCGTGCTGGCTTGCACTCGACAAATCCGTTCGTTGACGACTCGCACCACCTTGCCGGCGCCAAAACGCAGGCGCATCAGCTTGCCGCCACCTTGGGGATCGTGCGCGACCAGCAGCCAGGCCGGGTGCTCCGTGCTGTCCAACCCCCACTTCTGTTCAAGGCCCAGGGGTTCAGTCCAGTGTGAGGTCGTCATCGTTGTCTCCCCTGCGGTTCACGCGGCCTGATGAGGCACGGTCGGTTGCAGAACCACTTTCCAGTCGCTGGCCAGCGTATTGGTGTGCATGGCGATCCGGACGAGCCATGGCTGGGCATTGATCTCTTCAAATCGGGTTCCCAGACCCATGATGTTTTCGGCCAAACCGAGGGAATCGAACTCCCCGTAGCAGACCTTCGCATTGGCGCCGCGCCGCAGATGACTGCTGACGTTCTTGACTCCTTCGGCCTTCAGTGCAATCGCGAAGGCGCACTGCGGCCGCGATTTCAGGACTCCGATGTGCGGCAGGCCGATCGCATGGCCGAGTTCGTGGGCAATCGTGTAGTAATTCTTGATCGTGCGCTCCACACCCTGATCATCTTCATAGCGGGTGTTTCGCGGCTGGATGTCGAGCGAGTCGAGGTGCGTGCTGTTGGAGCGGTACGTACCGCTGCTGGGCGCGCTGATGCCTTCTTGCTCTTTGACCCGGTCGATGTCCAGGTTGACCACCTCTATGGTGCGATGCGCGCTGCTGACGCTGTTAACCACCTCGGTGAACAGGGAGCACTGCACGTTCGGCCGGACGGCACGTCCGCCTCGCTTGTCGTCCAGGAGCGAGAAGGAGCGGGGCGGAATCAGCCAGAAACGCCGGTTCCAGAGATCGCTCTGACGCTCGAACATTGCGGCGAACCGGGACCACTCATCGCTGCTCCAGTCTTTCACCGGATAATGCTTGCGGGTCGTGTCGGGCGCGGTAGCCTTGCCGCTGACCGGCCTGAGATTCACGCGCAGGTACAGCTTCAGCGCATGGTTCTGCGAGGGATGAGCATTCGTCCCGAAGTAGGAATCGAAGCGCTTGCCCTTGAATCGCTCATTGAGGATCGGCCCGCCGTGCGGGCTGTACGACCAAGCGTCTGCATCTTGCCAATGGGAGCTCATCGCCAGACTCCAAATTCACGACCGATCAGTGAATTCTTGCTCGGAAGCAGCGATCTGGCGATACAACCTCGGGCGTAGGGTGCGCCAGGTCGGCTCAAGGCACGTCGATCACATCCCCCGGCGGCCCTTCGTGGTGCGGATGCGTGACATGCGCCGGATGAACTGGGCTGGCGCCCACCGACACCTTGCGCATCAGGAACTCGATGACCGCGGTGGCGAACCCATCGTTGCGGTCGCCAGCCTATGCCCGGCGCCCGTGACGTTCACGTATTCGCTTGTGCGGGCACATGGCCAGGAAGGCCTGCGCGCCCGGCCGATGGCCTAACATGGCTCGAAATTCAAAAGTGGAGTCGACCAACATGCCCTGCGCGATGCTGCTTGACCGCGTCATCACCGACGCCCTGCCCTCGTTGGCCACCGCCGCGGCTGTCGCGGCCTTCGAATCGGTGCCCTATGCCGATCGGATCGCGGCGGCCAGCACTTTCGATGCCCGCCGGCGAACTGCCGCTGGCCTACGTGCAGCTCAAGCCCGGTGCTTCCCTTGCGGCCGGCGAACTCGAACAATGGGTGCACGAACGGCTCGCTCCGTTCGTGATCCGGCACGACATCCGATGGGCTTGACCTGACGCGGCTCAATGCGCTCGTCAATGATTGAATCTGCCGGCGGCGCAGGCGAGCGAATTCGCACAGTGCGGTTCGGCTAAACGCTGAAGCGCTTGAGCACGTTGTCCAGAATCCGCGAAATGTCGTTGTCGAATTGATCGACCGGCAGCGACCCGCAGAAAGTGATCGACCCGACTGAAAACACTTCGCCGCCACCGGGGCAGTCGAAGTACGTCATGTCGGCATGGATCAGCTGCTGGTGGGTCAGTCCCGGAATGGTCGTGATGTGCGTGAGCTGCTCCTCGGGCACCAGCATCCAGGGTGCTTGCGGGGGATGGTCTTCGGACGCAGCGACCACGATGGCGTTCGCCGGGGAACCCAGGCGTTTGTCGACCCGATCGAGCTCGAAGCCCGCTGCACCACGCCCCGAGAAACCTTCGCCGCCGACCGTGTCGGCCGTGACACCCTCGAAGATCCAGCTCACCTGGGGATTGCTGCGCGTCTGCGGTCTGATGCGGTAGTGCGAGCCGACGAAGTTGCCCTGCGCCGTGAAGCCGACACCCACCAGTTTCTGCGGTGGCCGCGCATTGCGCCGCCACAGGCCGCCGTACTCGCCGTCGAACTGGTTGTAGTACTCGCCGGGTTCGGCCGCCCACGCGCGAATGCCGCCTTCCGCGCGGCGGATCTCGACGATGCCCGGGCGGGCCGCGTCGAGCGCCAGCTTCCAGTAGAACCCGTTGCCGCCGAGATAGATCAGTCTGCCGCCGGTGTCCCGGTAACTCTGCAAGGCGTCGAGCATCTGCGTCGTGTGGTACTCGGGGTGCGAGCCGGTCACTACCGCCTTGTAACGTGCAAGCAGTGCCGCGCCTTCGTGGTGCAGCTCGTCGTCGGTGATCAGATCGACCTCGTAGCCCTTGTGGGCGAGCCACATCAGCAGATGGCTGTCGGCCGGGTAGTGGCGCAGGCCCGAGCCGCGAATCTGCGGATACGGGTAGGTGATGTAGCCGATGCGCAGATTGAGCATCGGGCGCCGCCAGGTGACCAGCGCGATGCCGGAACCGTCGGAGTGATAGTTGTAGGTCGACAGCCCGTACTCCGGGTGGGCGCCGGGATTGTAGGGATATGCATTCCAGGCCCTGGCCTGCTCGACGTAGGCCTCGCGCCATGCGGGATCGGTCAGCCACTCGGGCCGGGCGTGATTGCCGTAGATGGTGTAAGTGTAGGTCGAGACCAGCACCGCGATCTTCGCGTTCGCCTTGCCCTTTGGCGGCACGACGAAGAACGGTATGTTTTCTTCGACACCGCCAGCCGTCAGGATGAGCGCATAGGCGTCCGACCGGAACGGCTCGGGCAGGGTGACGGCGTGGGTGGCGGGCCAGCGGCAGTCGTCGAGATCGTCGTCGTGAAAATGAATCGCGCCGTACTGTTCGGGTGCGTGGCGAAAACAGTGCTCATGCCCGGTCCAGCCCGAGCCGCGAACCGCCCGGGTCGGCGTGTTGACGAGTTCGCCATGGTGGCCGCCGGGCCCGGTGTCGACCATGCGCTGGGTGTGCATCTCGCGGGCGAAGTCCCAGGCAGCGATCAAGCCCTCGACCGGTGCGCCCGCCCAGATCCGGTCGATCTCGTCGCCGGTCAGCGCCCGCGCGAACAGCCGAGGCGATTCCAGACGACCATTGAAGGTGTCGACCGGTGCCGTATCCGATGCTGAGGCAAAGCTGAAGCGGCGCGACCGGGCGTGTAGATCGGGCGCAGTCGCCAGGCGCGTCACGGCGCTCTGAGTGACGGCGCGGGCCGCCACTGGGGTGGTCGAGAGGACGAGCCTGCCGGCAACCGAATCGACGCTCAGGGTGACGGTGGTCCAGGCATCCAGCGGCACCGGCGCCGCGCTCTCGACCGTGGCTTCACCCGCGGCGGCGCCGACCCGGCCGCGCAGCGTCAGCGCGGCCGTGAGCTCGAGCGCGATGCCGCCCGCGCCCGCTTCCAGACCCGACGCGATGACCTGGCGGCGCGCCATCTGCCGGGTCGGGTAGATGCGGATCGTCAGGCTGCAGTCACCGACTCCGGCGAGCAGGCCGGCGCCCGCGACGAACGCATAGGAGCCGGACGGCACGGCCTGCGGCCCCGGCTCGGCCAGGGTCGTGACCGCCAGCGCGACCGGCTGCGTGGTGATGCCGCCGATGGCCGGATTGGCGTCGGCGCAGCGCACGCGAACGACGCGCGCTTCAACCTTCGCGCCGGTTGCGTTGGCCACGTGAAAACGAAGGGTCTCGCCCGGTCGGGCGGACAGGCGCTCAGCGTAACCGGTCAGCGGCAGCATCTCAGACTCCATGAGGGTTCAACAGCGATCGAATATGGCGCGATGGTGCCGGGAGCTGCCGTCAGCGGTCAAGGCGGCCGCCGCCATCGGATCGCGAACGTGAAACTGGACTGAACGGCTGAACCCGTCGGCCCCCGGCGCTGTGCCATCATCCTCCTCACAACTTTCAGGGTCCCAGCAATGACCCGGCCACCACGGAGACACACATGGCGAAACTCATACAGGAACACCACCACAGCCGCCGCCGCCAGCTGCTGGGCCTGGCCGCCGCGGGACTGGCCACCGGCCTGACCGATCGCGCCGCCCGGGCGCAGGCTGCCAGCTTTCCGAGCAAACCGATCCGGATCGTCGTGCCCTTCAACCCCGGCAGCGGCGCCGACAGCACGGCTCGGGTCTACGGCGAGGCGATGAGCCGGATACTCGGTCAGCCGGTGGTGGTCGAGAACCGGCCCGGGGGCAGCGGCCTGCTGGCGATCGCGCAAGTCCGCCAGGCCCCGGCCGACGGCTACACGATCTTTCCGGGCAGCACCTCGCCGATGTGCGTGATGCCGGCGCTGAACAAGAGCCTGCCCTACGACGCCTTCAAGGACTTCCGCCCGCTGCACGGATTGTCGATCGGCGGAGCGACGGTCAACGCCAAGGGCGATTCTCCGTACAAAAACCTGCCGGAACTGCTGGCTGCGGCCCGGCGCGAGAACCGGCCGCTGACTGTGGGCAGCTACTCAGATGGCTACATGCTGGTCGCCGCCTGGATTGGCGTGGTGGGCGGGGTGAAGATCATTCACGTCAACTACAAGGGCGGCATCCAGTCGCAGACCGACCTGGCCGCCGGTCAGCTCGACCTGGCGATGAACGACTCCAGCGGCATCGCCGCCCTGAAACGCGAGGGCAAGATTCGCACGCTCGCCATCACCAGCAGTGAGCGCGACCCCAAGTATCCCGACGTGCCCACGATGAAAGAGCTGGGCTGGACCGACTTCGAGACCTACACCTTTGCCGCGTTCTTCCTGCGCAGCGAAACCCCGGACGACATCACCAAGAAGCTTGCCGACACTGTGCGGGCGGCGATGCTCTCACCCGAAGGCCGGGCCTATCAGGCAGCCAACGCGGGCGGTCCGATGATGATGCACACCAGAGAACTCGGCGACTTCCAGCGCAAGGAATACGAGCGGTTCAAGAAAGTCGCCGAGCTGGCGGGCATCCAGCCCAAGTAACCGGGCCGGCCGGTGCCGACTGCCTCGTCACCGGTGGCAGGGACTGCTCGCGCTGCCCGAACACTAGCCCATCCTGACGCCTGGCGACCCCATGCCTGACAACGCCACTCCCGCGACCGTGACCGCGACCGCGACCGTGACCGCGACCGTGACCGTGCTGCAGTACCTCGCCGGTTACCCGCCCGAGCTCCTCGCCCAGGCGCGGGATCTCATCGACCAGGGCCGCCTTGCGGACATCCTGGACAAGCGATATCCCGACGCGCACACAGTACGCACCGACCGTGCCTTGTACGACTACCTGAGCGCCCTCAAAGCCGAATTCATGCGCAACGCCGACCCGCTGGACAAGGTGCTGTTCGACGGCAAACTGCATGTCATCAAGAACGCGCTGGGCACTCACACCACCGTCTGGCGGGTGCAGGGCCACAAGGTCAAGGCCAAGCGGGAGATCCGAATCGCCAATCTCTTCAAGGATGCACCGGCAACATTTTTGAAGATGATCGTGGTGCACGAACTCGCGCACCTGAAACAGCGGGAGCACGACAAGGCCTTCTATGCGCTCTGCACCCGCATGGAGCCCGCCTATCACCAGCTCGAGTTCGACTTCCGGCTGTGGCTGACGCTGAAATCATTGAAGTGAGGGCTCGCCGCCAGCGGGCTTATCAGGGTCGACTCTGGCGCTCAACCAGGCTTTCGATACCCGCCCTCAATCCACGCACTGGCACTGGCCTGGTTCAGTTTGAACTCCGGCGCCACCCGCACCTGAGCAATCGTTATGCCCTCCTGATCCTGCGCGCCCAGCAGCGCATGGGGTTCGTCGTCATCGGGAATGATGTCCAGCGTGACGCTGACTGCACCCGAGGTGGTGCTGACAGTGAGCTGCTTGTGCAGCTGCGCGCGCAACTGCTGCTCATGCCGGCGCAGCACCTCGGCGGCGGTTTTGACCAGTGTATTGAACGCATTGGTGTCCAGGGGCTTGGGGTTCTTTTTGTCGCGACCCATGGTCCAGGGGCCGACGAGCGCGGGCTCGGGTTCACCCTGTTTGATCATCTCGACCGCCCAGCCTTCGTCGTTTTCGTTCTTGATGACGCGGGCGGTCCAGCCATTGTCGCGCCACAGGCGCGGTTGGTGGATGGCGGCGGGGCCATCGGCCTCAGGAGTGTCTTGGTCGGCAGGGGAAGTCATGCCCGAATGGTAGCGTCCCGGCGGCCCGCACAGCACCCGCCAGATCGATCGACTGGCCGATGCGAAAGGCGATTCAAAAAATGCCAGGGCACAGCCCAGATAGGTAGACTCCGTCCCGGCGTCGGTCGTCTTCCAAGGCGTGCCGCCAATGGGCGGGCGCGTCTTTCGCGGCCACCATCGACAGGAATCCAGCTTGACGAGCACTGACGATCGCCGGCACTTGCAGCAGAAAGACCGAGGTGGCTGAACGGCCTATGCCCGCACGCCGCTGGCCGGGTGCGCTGTTCGCACTGGCCATTCTGCTCGCCGGTGTCGGCGTCGCCTTCGCAGTCGGCCGCTTTCCAGTATCGCCGGCCGATCTCTGGCAGATCCTGTGGTCGCGGCTCACCGGGGAGCCCTCGGGGCTGCCTCCCGCCCTCGAAATCGTCGTGATCGAAATCCGCGGCCCGCGCGTGCTGGCTGCTGTCCTGGTCGGCGCGGCCCTGGCCATGGCGGGCACCGCATTCCAGAGTCTGTTCCGAAATCCGCTGGTTTCGCCCGACATCCTGGGCGCTTCCGCAGGTGCGGCGCTCGGTGCGGTGCTGGCCATCTTTTTTTCCTCAGGCAGCTTCGGTATCCAGGCTGCGGCCTTCACCGGCGGCTTGACAGCGGTTGGCCTGGTCTACCTGGTCAGTGCGTCCCGCCAGGGCGCCGAGCCGGTGCTCATGCTGCTGCTGAGCGGTCTGGTGATCGGTTCGCTGTTGGGCGCCGGAATCGGCCTGCTGAAGTACCTGGCGGACCCCTACAACCAGCTGCCAGCCATGACCTTCTGGCTGCTGGGCAGCCTGGCAGCGGCGAGCCGGGCCGACCTGCTCGCGCTGGCGATCCCGGTGCTGGTCGCCGGCGCCATCCTGCTGGCGCTGCGCTGGCGCCTGGATGCGCTGTCACTGCCCGACGAAGAAGCGCGCGCGCTCGGCCTGCCAACGCGGCGCCTGCGGCTAGCCGTCGTGGCAGCCGCCACGCTGATGACTGCGGCGAGTGTCGCCGCCGCCGGCATCGTCGGCTGGATCGGGCTGATCGTGCCGCATCTGGCTCGCTCGCTGGTCGGACCGTCTTTTGCGCGCCTGCTCCCGACCGCGGCGCTGCTGGGTGCTGGATTCCTGCTGCTGATCGACACCCTGGCCCGCACCCTCGCGCCGGTCGAAATCCCCCTCGGCATCCTGACCGCGATCATCGGGTCGCCCGTGTTCATCTGGCTGTTGCGGCGCTCGCGCCAGGGCTGGACCTGATGCTGCAGGCAGTCGATCTCGCCATCGGCTACCCCGGCCATCTGGTCGGCAGCGGCTTTTCGCTCACCATCCAGACCGGTCAGGTGATGGCACTGCTCGGGCCGAACGGCGGCGGCAAGTCCACCCTCCTGAAAACACTGCTCGGGCTGATCCCGGCCAAAGGCGGGCGGGTCGAACTCGATGGCCGCCCGCTCG
>JAYVOV010000173.1:0-8077 GCA_043757735.1 Burkholderiaceae bacterium | reverse complement strand
GGTAGGCGGTGCTGAACGCACCCACGAGGGGCACGGCGACGCCGAACACCTCGACGGTTTCGATCCTCAAGGTCTCGTCTCCTCCTGGTGCCGCGGATCGAAGCGCAGGTCCCCTCTGGCGGACGTATCGGCCACGCTCGCGGCGGGGGTCTCACTGCGGCTGCAACGGTATTTTTGACAGTCTATCTCAGCAATGCCCGCCGGCGAGCCACGCTCGCGGCGGCACGAAGCCGAGCGCCACGAAGCCGAGCGCCACGAAGCCGAGCGCGACTTGGCGTGTCGGTGTGTGCGCAAATGTGCCGGTCAGTCTCAGCGCGGGGCAGCAACCGGTCCCTGCATCGCGCTTGCTCGTTGCAGGAAAGACAGGTTCACCGGGCTGTGCGGCTTGAGCGCCAGCCGCTCGTGCGTCAGTGCCTGGGCGACACCGCGCATGTCGCCGCGCCGGGCTGCCTCGCTCAAGGTCCAGTCGATCACGTCGCGCTGGGCATGGCCGCCGCCAAAGCTGTTGGCGACGTAGCGCGCCGGATGCAGCCTGGCAACGGCACCTGCAGAGTCGCCTTGCGTGAACGCGAGAAATCCTTCGACCAGAGGCAGGCCGCTCTGCCGCCCCCAGATTGTCGTTTCCGGCGCCGCGGCGCTGTTTTCCCGGTAGGCAGCGAGCAAGCGCTGCTCAACCTCGCCAGCAATGCGGCGAAGTTCAGCGAGCGCGACCGCATCGTGCTGCGGGCTGAAACGGTCGATGAGAACGAGGCCGGGCAACTCGTGCGCTTCGAAGTGCAGGACACCGGCATCGGCGTAGCCGCGGATGTCCGGCCCAGGCTGTTCCATTCGTTCGAGCAGGGCGATGCCACGACTGCACGACTGCACGACTGCACGGCAGCACCTTCTGGTTCATCGCCTGCCTCGATCCGAGACGCGGGCCGATGCCGCTCGAGAAGTTCGAAGCGGGGCTCCACGCGCAGGACTACGACCTGGTGCTGATGGACGTCCACCTGCCGCACATGGACGGGCTGGACGCTACTCGCGCGACCCGCGTGCTGTCCCGCGGCAGGGCAAGCCCGGCCTTTGCAATCCTTGACCGGCTCGGGGTGCCGGTCGCGGCGCCTGGGCAGTCCTGCGCGCTCGGGAGCACGTGTGTTCCGTGCCTTGACAATAAGGGCTTCCCCGCGGAATTCGATCGTATCTGGCAACTGCTGCTCGAACCCGGTCGCGCTGCGGCACTCGAGCGGGCGCTGCCAAGCGGTCCGCTGCGGGCTACTGCCGCGGTTCGCCGAAACGGTTGACGGTGATCGTCCGCCCAGGCGCGCTGTTCATCTGAATCTGGTGCGCGACGCCCTCAAAGGTGTAGCCCACGTCCCAATAGGCCGGCACCGTGCTGGGCACGCTGGTGCAGCGGCGCACATCCTGGTCGGGGCCGGCGTCGCCGACCCGCCCGCTTCTGGCTCCGAGCACGGCACCGGTCACGGCGCCGCCGGCGGTGGCAAGGTCACGCCCTGTGCCGCCGCCGATCTGGTGGCCGAGGACGCCACCGATCACGGCACCGAGCAGGGCACGGCCGGTCTGGTTGGCGCTGCCGCTCGTGGTCTGCTGCTGTTCAATCCAGCAGCGCTCGGTCGGCGGGCCGACGACCGCACGCACGGCAGTGACGGGCACTTCGAACAGTCGCTCGTTGGGCCGGCGCCGGTACTCGTAGCTTGGATCTGCCACGGGCGCCGGTGCGTCAGGAACCTCGGCGCGGCGTTGCTCGGTCGGGCGTGCCGACGACAACTGGTCGTTGAGACCCATGCCGCCCAGCGATGGGTAGCCGCCCGGGCGCAGTACCGCGCAGGAGCCACCATAGGAGATGTCCTCGCAGACCTCCCAGCGCCCACCCTGCACCACGGCCGAAGAGGCGCGATCGTTGAAGCCGGCGCTGCGGAAGTCCTGGGTGGGCTGAGCGGTGGTGAAGCTGCGGCCTTGATAGCCGTCGTACTCGTAGAAGGTGATCTGGGGACCGGGCAGCATGGTCACCGGAGCCGGGGCCCCGGGGGGGGCGCCACGGCGCGGCTCGATCGGGCGTGCCGACGACAGGCGGTCGTTGAGGCCGATGCCGCCCAACGTCGGGTAGCTGCCCGGGCGCAACACGACGCAGGAGCCGCCGTAGGCGACGTCGGCGCAGACCTCCCAGCGCCCGCCCTGCACGACGGCCGAGGCAGTGCGGTCATTCAAGCCGGTGCTGCGGAAGTCGCGCAGCGCTCCGTCGGCGGTGAAACTTCGGCCCCGATAGCCCTCGAACTCGTAGAAGGTGATCTGGTTACCTGACAGGGCGGGCGGCGGCAGCGGCGGCGGCGGTTCAGCGCGGCGCTGGTCGGCCGGGCGTGCCGACGAGAGCTGATCGTTGAGGCCCATGCCGCCCAGCGATGGGTAGCTGCCCGGGCGCAGCACCACGCAGGCGCCGCCATAGGCTGTGTTCTCGCAGACCTCCCAGCGCCCGCCCTCTACCACTGCCGAGGAAGCACGGTCGTTGAAGCCGGTGCTGCGAAAGTCGCGCATCGGCTCTGCGGTGGTGAAGCTGCGGCCACGATAGCCGTCGTACTCGTAGAAGGTTATCTGGGCCCAGGCCGGGCAGCTCAGCAAGCCGGCGGCCAGGGCGAGGGTGGTTCTATGCAGGGTCTTCATGGGGTTCCTCTTCGGTGAAGACAGTGCCCGGTCTTGCCACGGGCATTGCGCAGTCGCAATCGTGGCGAAGGCAACGCCGCGCGTCTGTGCGACAGGGAACATTCGTGCCGCGCGCCCGCTGGGCAGCGCGCCTTCCTGCGGCTTCGGCTCGATCCCCTTCATCATGGCCGCGATCTATTTGAAGAATATCCATCGCGCGCACCTGCTGATAGGGCATTGCTGATCACACTCAGCTGGGGCGCCGAACCGGGGAATGTAACGACCGCCACTTCCTCGTCCAGGCACGCAGACCGATCAGACCAGCGGCACGTACTCCACCGCGCCCGTATTGCCGTCATAGATCATCTCGTACGGATACCAGTAGATCTCCTCGTAGCCGTAGTCATCGATGTACGCATAACCGATCCAGACCGTGCCCAGCGAATACGCCTGGGCGAGCATTGCGTTGTAGGCGACCAGCTGGATCGCATTCGACGATGCCATCTTCTTGCTTGTCGATCACATGGCTGCCTCTCCAGGGGAGTTGAGAAACGAATTCGATCCCGAGTGCCGACACTGTCTTTGGTATGGAACGCGACACCACCCGGCGCGGTAGCGCGAGTGCACTATGGACTCGGCGGGGTCGTAGAACCTGGCATGTGCGCACGCTCTGGAACTTCCGGGCGCTCCGAGCATTTCGTCATCACGTCTGGACTCGATGGCTACGAACGCTTCGGCGCTGTAGCGGGTTCGGCACTGCTTCCGGTGCCGGGCGATGCGGAACCGACGAAGCTGGCGCATCTGATGGGGGCCGGATCAGTCCGGAAATGATCCTGCGCTTTGCACGAACCGCTCGTCCGGGGCCAAGATCTCGATCTGAACACTGATCAGGAGCCCCAATCCATGTCATTCGATTCCCGCCGCATCCACGAGGTGCCAGACGATGTGCTCGCCGCCATCGACTATTGTTTCGCGCAGGGTTGGACTGACGGGCTGCCGGTGATTCCCCCGGTCTTGGAGCGAGTCGATGCCACGCTCGCCTTCGAAGGTCGGCCGCCCGAGGCGGTGATCGCGACGCATCCCGCGACGGGGCTGCAGTTGACCGTGCATGCAGCCGCTGTGAATGCGGTCATGGCCGGATGCCTGCCGGAGTATTTCCCGGTGCTGGTGGCGGCCTTCGAAGCCATGGACAAGCCGGATTTCAATTTTCATGGTTCGACCGCAAGCACCGGTGGTTCAGCCCCGCTGCTGATTGTCAGCGGGCCGGTCGCCGATGACATCGGCATGAACGCGGATGTCAATCTGTTTGGCCCCGGCAATCGCGCGAACGCGACGATTGGCCGCGCGACGCGCCTGATTCTTCGCAACGTCTTCCAGATGCTGCCCGGCATTGCCGACAAATCGACCCAGGGGAACCCCGGAAAGTACAGCCTGTGCGTGGCCGAGCGGACGCGCGGTAATCCGTGGCCGCCGCTGTGCGAAGCCCAAGGCTATCCGCCCGGCGTCTCGAGCGTGACAGTGTTTGCGGCGGGCGGGTTCTTCAACGTCGAAAACCATGGCGGCAACTCGCCAGCACAGATCCTCGATTCGATCGCCGACGCGATGGCCAACTACGGGTGTCTGACATTGGGGCAAAGCGTCGTGATCCTTGCGCCCGAGCACATGCAGGTCATTGCTGGCGCGGGCTGGAGCCGCGAGGACACACAAGCCTATCTGTTCGCGTCGGCGAAGCGATCTGTCGATGGGCTGAAGTCGGTCGGCAAATACCGCGAGCGGGAGTACGAGCGTCAGCATGCGGCTGCGGCCCATGCATCGATCGAAGCCGGCTTCATGCACCGCGGCCTGTCGCCCGACGATATCCTGATCACTCTGGGGGGTGGCGATGCGGGCGGCCATTCCTGTTTTTTGCCGTCCTGGAGCCGCGCCCGCAGTTCCATCATGCAGCACAAGCCCATCGGGGTTTGTATCGACTGCAACTGACCCACGAAGGCTGTACACCCATGCGCTTATACGACCCCACCTCATCGGGACCGGAACGACACCTGTCCCGCGCGCCGGCATTGTCCTCGCTGCAAGGCAAGACCATCGGCATCCTTGAAAACGGCAAGCTGAACGCGGCAGAAATGCTGGCCGAGCTGGCCGCGCTGTTCGAAGCACGGCATGGCTGTCTCGTGCGCCCGATGTATTCCAAGGCCAACGCCAGCGCCCCGGCACTGCCCGGCGTTCTGGAACAGGCGGCAGGCGAGGTGGACTTTCTGATCACCGGCCTGGGTGATTGAGGCTCTTGCTCAACGTGCAGTTTGCATGACGGCATCAGCTTCGAACAGCTGGGTAAACGGGCGGTGGTGCTGTGCACCGAGCCCTTCGAGGTCACCGCGAAGAACATCGCGCGAATCATGGGCTTGGCAGACTATCCCTTCCTGATGGTTCGGCATCCGATCGGCAGCTGCACCTTGCCGGAACTGAAGGCGCGCGCCGAAGTCGCGTACCGGCAGGCCTTGGCGATCTTGCTGGCGGATTGAGCGCAGGGTAGGGGATGCGGCAAAATGGCGGCGAAGGCCATTGGCACCTTGATCGTCGCCGAAACGGCGTGCGGCTGTGCAGCACCGACGCATTGATTCAAACCGCCTGCTTGCCGCGTCGCAGCAAATCCGCGTACGACCCTTGCCCGAAGACTTCGCGGAGGTGGTGCGAGGCCTCGATACCGACGTGATAGGCGGAGACGAACCATAGAAATACGCGCCTGCGTTCACCACCGACCATCCGCTCGGGCGGCAGCCCGATCCTCCTCCAGGCAATGGATAGAGAGCGTCGCTGCAACTGAGGGCGCCGCTCGGAACCGACGGGGCGGTGGAAGGTGGTGGCACCGGGATCGAGCCGATCGTCCGCGACCGCGGGCCGCTCGCGAATGCGTCGATCGAAGACTGAAGTCCGGCTGCAAGCGCGGCGGGCAGTGTCAGGTGGCTCGGCATTCCCAGGGCCGTGAGTTCGGCAACGGATAGCGACTGCATACGCTGCGAAAAATCCGAGACGGGCAGGTTTGCCCCGAAGGTATCGATTCGTCCATCGCTCAGATCAAATGCGAACTGCTGCATCAGGATCGATGCGGGCGCCGGCGAACGGAACGCACCCACTACCCCGCTGTGACGAGCGCATTGTTGTAGGTTCGGGCCGCCATGGCGATCGCTGACAGCACCAGTGCGTAGACGCCCTTGGGGGCGCCTCGAAAGGAAGCTGCTTGAACACCGCGCAGTCTCGATCGATGTTTTTCTCCCGTCTCCTCCTCTGTCTGGCCCTCGCGCCGGCCCTCGGCTGCGGCCTTGTCCAGATCAATGGTGAGCCGCTCGGCACGAGCAGCTCGACCCTCTCCGCCGGTGGCTCCAGTGGTAGCCTCTCCCCGGAGGGCAGCGCCCCCGGTGCCGACAGTGGCGGCGGTGACGGCAAGAGCTTGTCGGACTTCGCGAAGCCCGACGCCAAGGCGCCGGTGACCAGCTGGACCCCTGTGCAGCAGTCGATGGAGAACCTCGGGGGCTACGCCGGCGCGTTCGGGCGCGTGGTGCTCGCCGACGAGCTCGGCGACAAGCTCAGCCACCTCGGTCGGCTCACGACCATCGAGATCTGCTTCAAGCAATACGGCGCGCTCGGCGCGAACGCGGCGGTGCAGTGGGCGGTCTGCGGCGACGACGTGCGCGCCGCAAGCCTCGAGAAGGCCGACGCTGAGATGAAGGCCGAGGGCCTGAGCAGCGGCGATCGGCAACGGCGACGCAGGCACCGTGCTGCGCGGTGAGCGCACGCTGGTGCTCATGAAGCTGCTCGATGCGTCGTTCAAGCCCACGTTCGACGACCGCACGCGCAAGCTCAGCGACATGATGCAGCCGTTCGTGCGCGCGAGCATCGAGGTGCCGGTCAACTCGGTCACGGCGTTTATGACCCCTGAAACCGGCAAGCTCGCCAAGGTCACCATCAGCGGCGATGTCACAAAATTGAGCTTTGCCAAGGACAAGGTCGAAAAGTGCCTCGAGTGGCGCTCGACCAACCGGATCGCCTCGATCCGCGGCGGCGAGGTCCGGTACGAGCAGGCGTGCGCACGCCGGGGCCTGGTGGACAACCGGATCGAAGACACCGAGATCGCGACCCTGTACGCGGATGGGCTCAAGGCCGGAATGATGATCACCCTGGTCAACAAGTTTCCGGTCGTGTCGTGGACCGGCAAGGTCACGCACACGCTGCTGGGCGTCGCGCTCAAGTAGCGTCGGCGCGGCTCCCGGACGCGGTTCGTGGCAGCAACACAATCAGCCCGCGCCAGTCGTGTGAGAGTTGGAAGCAGACCGTGCAAAGCCAATGCGCAGCCTGGACCGCCACTGACGGCGGTGCTGGGCTGCGCCCAGCGGCTGGACATCTCAGAAACGCGACCGCCGGATGTTCAACCGCGCGCACCGGTCAAAGACCTGCCGCAGGCCGGCAACCACCCGCTGCGCAGTGTGGAAGACCTGCTCGATCTCTCGCTGGTACGGGCATAAGCCTGGTCATCTCGCGCCGGCTGGTGGCGGCCATGGGCGGGCAACTCACGGCCACCGGCACGCCGCAGGTGGGCACCACCTTCTCCTTCAGCCTGCCGGCCGCGCCCGTGGTTTGGTGCTTGCGAGGGCTTTCTCCCTTGACGCAAGTGGTTTGACATCCCAAGATCCTTTGGTCGGCAATTGCCGCTCATGACCACTCGCAGAGGATCGGAAGCCATGTTTCATCTCCTGAAGTCAGCCGTCCTGGTCGTCGTGGCCCTGCTGTCGAGCGCAGGTGCGTGGGCGGCAAAGCCAACCGCGGCCCAGGCGCAGGCGTTCGAGGCCCGTGCCCGCGCGCACATCGCGGCCTTCCCGGGCGTCACGCTGCATGGTGCTGGCCAGGGCTACACGGTAAAGGACGTGATGCTCGATGACGACGGCGCTTCGCACGTGCGTTTCGACCGCGACTACCGTGGCCTGCGCGTGATCGGCGGTGATCTGGTGGTCCACATGGAGCGCAACGGCAATTTCCGCAGCAGCTCTCAGACCTTGAACCGGCTGCTGATGCTCGAGGTGCGCGCCAGCGTGGCCGAGAGCGTGGCCATCGCCGCCGCGTTGGCCGGGCGTGAGGGCTACGCCACTGCGGGCCGCCCGCAATTGGTCGTCTATACCCGCGGCGACATCCCGACCCTGGCCTTCGACGTGCTCGTGACCGGCGAACAGCGTGACGGTACGCCCAGCGAGATGCACGTGATCGTCGATGCGCACCGCGGTGCAGTGCTGGAGGCGTGGGACGACATCCACACTGCCACAGGCAGCGGGAAAGGATTCTTCAATGGGTCGGTTGTCCTCGAGACGACGCCGATCAATGGCGGCTATTCTCTGAAGGACCCGAGCCGCGGCAACCAGTACACGATCGACATGGGGAATAAGCAGGGCGG
>JAYVOV010000172.1:0-2211 GCA_043757735.1 Burkholderiaceae bacterium | reverse complement strand
ACAGCAGCACGAAGGAGTCGACCTGGTGCATCATCTGCTGCACGGCGGTGGCCAGCGCCGCGGGCGACGCAATGAGCGCACCGACAAAACCGGCGCTGCCGACCGCGAAGGCGACCGGCACGCCGATGATCAGCAGCGCGATGAAGATCAGTGTGACGATGATCACGGCGACACCCGCATGCGCTGCCAGGCCTGCTGCAGGGCGTAGCCGATAATCAGCGCACCACCCACCGGCAACGCGCAGTAGAACCACAGCATCGAAATCTCGAGCGCATCGGTGACCTGACGCTGCGCGATCGGATAGATGCCGTAGCCCCCTGCCACCAGCACCGCCCCGAAGGCCACTGTGGCGAGCGTGACCAGTTGATCTGCGAATCTTGCCGCGGCAGGCCCCAGCCGATCGACCACCAGGCGCATCCGAAAGTGCATGCCGCGCTTGACTGCGACCGCCGCGCCGAGGAACACGATCCAGATGAAGCACAGCCGCGCCACTTCGTCGTACCACTGGAAAGTGGCTTGCAGGACGTAGCGGCTGAACACGCCTAGAAACACGTCGCCCACGAGCGCCAGCATCAGCGCCAGGCACAGCCGCTCGATCAGCATGTCACTTCTTCGCCGCTGCGTTGGCGGCAGCCACCCACTTGTCGTACAGGTCCTTGCCGACCTTGCCCTCGATGAATTTATACACCGGGGTGGCGCGCTGCTGGAACACCTTCAGATCCGTGACCTCGTTGACCTGCACACCTTTGACCCGCATCTGCGCCATCGAGTCCGCATCGGCGCGCACCTCGTCCAAGCGGTGCTGGGCGCAGCTTTCCAGCATGGTCTCGTCGATCACCTTGCGCAGATCGGACGGCAGCGCCTTGTACTTGGCGCTGGCCATCATCCAGATCGCCGGCGGATACGAGTGCAGGGTCTTGGAGTAGTACTTGGTGACCTCGGGGAACTTGTCCGAGACCATGGTGGTGGGCGGCAGCTCCAGGCCGTCGATGGTGCCCTGCTTCATTGCCAGGTACACCTCGCCCCATTGCATCGGCACCGGGTTGGCGCCGAACAGCTTCATGGTTTCGGATATGGTCGGGATGGGTGGGACCCGGATCGTCTGGCCCTTCAGGTCCTCGGGCGTGAGGATGGGCCGTTTGTTCGACAGGATGTTGCGGAAGCCGAAACCGCCGCCGTAACAGAAGCCTTTGGTGCCCAAGGGCTCCAGGCGCTTCATGAGGTCCGCGCCCAGCGGGCCGTCGACGACCTTCCAGATGTGCTCGCGGCCCTGCCACAGGAACGGGATGTCGGGCACCAAGAACTTAGGATCGAACTTGCCGCCGATGGAAGGTGCTGAGATCGCGCCGATATCGACTGTGCCCAGCTGCATCCCCTCGAGCATCACGGTTTCGTTCTTGGACAGTTGCCCGGCCGGGTAGACCTCGATCTTCAGACGCCCGCCGCTCTTGGCCTCGGCCAGTTCCTTGAACTTGAGTGCCGCGGTGGAAAATGGATTGTCGGTGCCGACGATGGTGGCGAGTTTGAGCACCACCGGAGCCTGGGCCAGCGCGACGGGTGCGGCAGCGGCCAGGGCCAGCGAGAACAGGATGCGAGTGCGTGCCATGGTGCTTTGTCTCCTCATGGTCCAACCCGCAGCGGAGCTGCGGCCGTCGGTTCGAAATGGCCGGACCTTCGACCTTGTACGCCCCCATCGAAGCGCGCGTCAAGCAAGCGGAACTGCCTGCCTATCCACGTTCTTCAAAAGCGCCGACAATCATTTCAAATTCGATCGAGAGTGCAGGAATTCGCCATGCCCATCAGTGTCCGTGGAATTGCCTTCGAGGCGCTTGACATCACCGCGCCGTGGCGCTCGCGCGGCGCACCGATCGTCTTCCTGCATGGCATCGGTGCCAATCGGCACTGCTGGGCCGACTGGGTAGCGGTGCTGGCGGGACGCCACCCCATCATTCGGGCGGACCTGCGCGGCTTTGCGCAATCGGCCGCATTGCCCAGCGATCAGCCGCTGCTGGATGTGCTGATCGACGACATGCTCGAGCTCATGCCCGAGACCGAGCCGGTGCATCTGGTGGGGGAGTCCGCGGGCGGCTCGGTCCTGCTCGCGCTGGCCTTGCGGCACCCGTCGCGGGTAGCGACGCTGACGCTCAGCAATGCGGCCATCGTTGGCCGGCAGATCGGCGAGATCGGCGGCTGGCAGGCCCTGTTCGATGC
>JAYVOV010000171.1:0-8092 GCA_043757735.1 Burkholderiaceae bacterium | reverse complement strand
CGACGATCCGCAACAAGCGAAGCCGGAAAGGCCGGCTGGTGTACGGGATCCAGTTCGGCCAGCAGGACGATCCGCTCGACCAGCCGTTGCGGCTGGCGCTCGAGGCCTACTTATACGAACGAATTGTCTCGAAGTGACGGATACCGCGCACGGTCGGCACGAAACTTCCTTCGGGTAAATCAGGGCGCGGGCCGGATTCAACTCCGACAGCCGCCCAGGGCCTGACGCAGGTCATCGATCAGATCGCCAGAATTCTCCAGCCCGATCGACAGGCGGATCAGGTTGGGGGCGATGCCTGCGGCGCGCAGCCCCGCGTCGTCGAGCGTGCCCGCCCACATCGCGGCCGCATGCACCGCCAGCGACTCGACCCCGCCTAGGCTGACCGCCTGCGCAAACAGCTCCAGGCGCTTCATCACCAGCCCGGTCTCGCGGTAACCGCCGCGGACCTGGACCGCCATCACGCCACCAAAGCCGCGCATCTGCCGCAATGCCAGTTCATGTTGCGGATGGCTCGGCAAACCCGGGTAATGCACGGCCTCGACACCCGGCATTGCGGCCAGAGCCTGCGCCACGCGCATTGCATTGGCATTGATGCGCTCGACCCGCACCGACAGCGTGCGCATGCCCCGCAGCAGCAGCCAGGCGTCGTGCGGCGACAGCACCGCACCCAGCACGATGGCGGTGTCCCATACTTTTTCGATCAAGTCGACCGCGCCCAGCACCGCGCCCGCAGTGAGGTCATGGTGCCCGCCCAGGTACTTGGTCGCACTGTGCACGACCAGATCGATGCCGAGGCTGCGTGGCTGCTGATTAAGTGGACTGGCAAAGGTGTTGTCGGCCAGGGTGAGGATCCCGCGCGCGCGCGCCATCGCAGCCACTGCGGCGAGGTCGGTCAGCGCGAGCGTGGGATTGACCGGGGTCTCCACGACGATCAGACGTGTGGTCGGGCGCAACGCCTGCTCGAATGCATTGAGGTCGGTCTGATCGACGAACGTCACTGCCACCCCGAACCGGGCCAGCACGTCGCCGAGCAGGCGAGAGGTGCCCATGTAATGGTTGGTCTGCGCCACGACGTGATCGCCCGACTTGACCATTGCCATCACGGCGGCGCAGATCGCGCCCATCCCGCTCGCGGTCATCAGACCGGCGGGCGCGCCCTCGAGCCGCGCAATCAGCGCCGCGGCTCGATCTGTGGTGGGATTGCCGTAACGGGTGTAGTAGCGTGAATGCCGGGGCCGCCCGGCCATATCGGCAAAATCGGCGGCATCATCGGCACGGAAGGTGGCGCTGAGGTGGATCGGCGGTGCGATCGCACTGTCGTGGGGATCCCGGTCGCCCTGCTGCAGCCAGGTGTCCAGTTCAGCGGGCCACTCGTTCATGTCGTCATCCCAGGCGGGTGGCGGCTCTCGAGCCGGATGGGGGGGAAATCGAACCGCGCTCAATGCTCACGGTTCGTGAGCGCGCGATGATAGCGTCAAAGAGGCGCCCGCAAGGCGCCGTGTCCGCACGTCAGACGGTTCGTCGGTCAAGCGTCGTACGAGCTCGAAGAACCTCGGCAGGTCGCCGCCTTGTTCGGCAAGCAGACGCCGAAACCCGGGCACCCACACGGTGTAGGTTGCCACCGCGGCGAGGTGTGCGTTGCCCAGCGGCTGCGCAAACCACCGGTCGTAGCCGGCGAATCCGCCCCATTCCAGCTTGAGCGCTTCGTATTCGGCGCGCAGTGTCTGGAACGCCTGCTGCTTGGCTTCGCGGCGCTGCAGTTCGGGTCCGCTGCCCCCGAAGACCAGTTCCAGCCGGCCGCGATGACGCCGCAGCAGCTCCACAAACTGCCGGCGACGCTGCGAAAACTCGGCGTATCGCGTCCGCATGCCGGCATCCCCATGGGCCGCCAGCCAGCGCTCGACGCCCGCTTCTTCGACCGCGGTTGCAAAAGATTCATTGAAGGCGGAATCGCCCTTCAAATAAACCACCTGGTGCGCAAGCTCGTGAAAGATCAGGCGCGCCAACTCGGCTTCCGGGTAGTGAATGAAGGTGTTCAGGAGCGGATCGTCGAACCAGCCCAGGGTGGAATAGGCGGGGACACCCGCCACATAGGTTTCCCATCCCTGCTCGCGCAGACGCGACGCGTCGGCCTCCGCTTGCTGCCGATCGAAATAACCGCGATAGGAAACGCAGCCGGCAACCGGAAAACACCACTGCTTCAACTGCAGCGACAGTTCGGGTGCCGCAAAGATATTCCAGACCACGAAGGGACGCCCCAGGTCTGCATACCGGGTGTAGCTGCCGTTGTCCGGAAGCCCGAGCTCACGCGAGGCAAACCGCCGGATGTCTCGGGCCAGCGCCAGACGCTGCCGAAGGCGCGGCTCGAGCGCAGGCTGCGCGAGCAGTTCGTCGATCGGACGTGCCTGATGCAGAACTGCCAGCTGGCCACGCGCCGACTGCCAGTAATACGGCAGGTCGGTGTTGAGCGCACACCCGGCGTTCGCCAGCACGAGCGCAACCATCAGCAACCATTGCTTCATGGTGATGAATGCCCGGTGCTAAGCTTGCGTCTTACCTGCTGAACCATCGGAATACCATGAACCTGATCGATCGGATCGTTCAATTCCATCATGAAATCCGCGAGATTCGAAGGGATATCCATGCGCACCCCGAGCTGCGATTCCAGGAGACGCGAACCGCGGACCTGATCGCAGACCGGCTGCAGCAATGGGGCCTCCAGGTCACACGTGGTCTGGGTGGCACGGGCGTGGTGGGCACTTTGCGCAACGGCAGCTCCAACCGGTCGATCGGGCTGCGCGCCGACATTGACGCGCTGCCCATGCAGGAGCATAACGAGTTCGCGCACCGTTCGCGCCACGCCGGAAAAATGCACGCCTGCGGACATGACGGCCACACCGCGATGCTGCTGGGTGCGGCCCGGTACCTGTCTCAGCACAAGCACTTCGATGGCACTGTTCACCTCATTTTTCAACCCGCCGAAGAGGGTGGCGCCGGGGCGCAGCGCATGATCGACGACGGCCTGTTCAGCCAGTGTCCCTGTGATGCCGTGTTCGGTATGCACAACTGGCCCGGCCTCAAAGTTGGCCAGTTCGCGCAGCGCGAAGGGCCTGTCATGGCCAGCAGCAATGAATTCACCATCACGATCAGCGGCAGGGGCGGGCACGCGGCTCTGCCACACCTGGCGGTCGACCCTGTTCTGGTGGCGACGCATCTGGTCCAGGGCCTGCAATCCATCATGACACGCAACAAGAAGCCCATCGATACAGCCGTGCTGTCCGTCACCCAGATCCACACCGGCGAGGCCTACAACGTCATCCCGGAAACGGCCACCATCTGCGGCACGGTGCGCACGTTCACCGTCGAGACGCTCGATCTCATCGAGTCGCGCATGAAGGCGATCGCCGAACAACTCCCGCCCGCCTTCGGCGCGGCCGGCACCCTGCGGTTTCATCGCAACTACCCCCCCACCGTCAATGACGGTCCGCAGACCGAGTTCGCCCGGGGTGTGCTGCACGACGTTGTCGGCCCGCACAACGTGTTTGACTTCGAACCCACGATGGGCTCCGAAGACTTCGCCTACATGCTGCAGGCCAAACCCGGCTGCTACATACTGATCGGCAACGGCGAGGGTGAGCATCGCGAATTCGGGCACGGCCTGGGCCCTTGCATGCTGCACAACGCCTCCTACGATTTCAACGATGACCTCATCCCTCTGGGCGCCACCTACTGGGTCCGGCTGGCTGAACGATTCCTGACGACCTGACGACCTGACGACCTGACAGCAGACCACTCACCACTCACCACTCACCCTCTCAGGCTCCCGCATCAGATGCTAGCGTTCGTGATTCGCCGGCTCATCCAGGCGACAGTGGTCATGCTGGTCGTCGGGTTCGTGGCTTTTTCATTGTTTCAGTACGTCGGCGACCCGGTTCTCGCCATGCTCGGCCAGGATGCCACCACCGAGCAGCGCGACAACCTGCGCCGCGACCTCGGCCTGGATCAGCCCTTTTATGTGCAGTTTGGCCACTTCGTCGGCAACGCAGTGCAGGGCGATTTCGGTCTGTCGTATCGCCAGGGCCGAAAGGTCTCCACGCTGCTGCGCGAACGCCTGCCAGCCACACTGGAGCTGTCGTTCGCGGCGGCACTGCTGGCGCTGTGCGTGGGCATCCCAATGGGCGTCTATACCGCGCTGCGCAGAGGCGGCTTCCTCGCCAATCTGTTCCTGACCGTGTCGCTGATAGGCGTGTCGCTGCCGACATTCCTGATCGGCATTCTGCTGATTCTGACCTTCGCAGTGTTCTTGGGATGGCTGCCGTCCTATGGTCGCGGTGCAACCATCAGCCTGGGCTGGTGGTCGAGCGGGCTGGTCACCCTCGACGGCCTGAAGCACCTGATTCTGCCCGCGATCACCCTGTGCCTGTTCCAGTTGACCTTGATCATGCGGCTGGTTCGCGCCGAGATGCTCGAGGTGCTGCGCACCGACTACATCAAGTTCGCGCGCGCGCGCGGCCTCTCCGACCGAACCATCCATTTCGGCCACGCACTCAAGAACACGCTGGTCCCGGTCATCACCATTGCGGGCCTGCAGCTTGGCGCAATCATCGCGTTCGCGATCATCACCGAAACCGTCTTCCAGTGGCCCGGCATGGGCTTGCTGTTCATTCAGGCGGTCCAGAGCGCGGACATCCCGATCATGGCCGCGTACTTGTGCCTGATTGCACTGGTTTTCGTCACCATCAATCTGATTGTCGATCTTCTGTATTTTGCGGTCGATCCCCGGCTGCGCATGGACCGCGCCGGCACCAGCCATTAGCCCCTCACCACTCGCCACTCGCCACTAGCCACTCGCCACTCGCCACTAGCCCCTCACCACCAGCCCCTGTCGCCCGCAGCGCATAACAATTCGCCCAACGCCATCGGAAAGCCCACCGCCATGAATGCGCCCGAGCCCATCGGAAAGCCCTCCACCATGATAGCGGCTGACCCCGTCGAAATGCCTGCCGCCCTGATTGGGACCGCCCCCTATCTGGGAGCCCATCCCACCGTCGCCCGGATGCGGCTGTTTCACCGCGATCTCGTCGAGATCCGACACGAACTGCATCGCCATCCCGAGCTCGGATTCGAGGAGCACTTCACCGCCGAACTGGTCGCGCGCGAACTCGCCCGCTATGGGGTGGACGAAATCCATCGCGGTGTCGGGCGCACGGGCATCGTAGCGGTCATTCGCGGGCGCGCCGATTCCTCCGGAAAGCGAATCGGTCTGCGCGCCGACATGGACGCCTTGCCGATTCCTGAGGAAAACAGCTTCGAGCATCGCTCGACCCACGAGGGCCGGATGCACGCCTGCGGCCACGACGGCCACACCACGATGCTGCTGGGGGCCGCCCGTCATCTGGCGGCCACGCGTGATTTCGACGGCGTGGCACACCTGATCTTCCAGCCAGGCGAAGAAGGCTACGCCGGTGCGCGGGAAATGATCGTCGATGGACTCTTCACGCGATTTCCCTGCGACGCAGTCTACGCAATGCACAACTCGCCAGGCTTGCCGCCAGGCACCATCGCAATGCGCTCCGGGCCGATCATGGCGGCATCCGATCGTGTCAGCATTCACATAGAAGGACGTGGCGGGCATGGCGCCCACCCCTATCTGGCCATCGACCCCGTACTGGTCGCTGCGCACATCATCACCGCCGCCCAGTCGATCGTCTCGCGCAATGTCAGCGCGGTCGATGCCGCAGTCGTCAGCCTGTGCTCGATTCAGGCGGGCAACCCCGGCGCGTCGAGCGTGATCCCGCGCGAAGCCACCATCGTCGGCACCGTGCGCACCTTCAAGCCCGACATCCAGGAACTCGTCGAGGCACGGCTCGCCGGCCTGGTTCAGTCCGTCGCGGCCGGCTTCGGCGCCACTGCGAACGTCGAGTACAAGCGGGGCTATCCGGCCACTGTCAATTCGCGCGAAGAGGCTTTGTTCGGGCAGCAAGTAGCGATCGAACTGGTCGGCGAAGAACACATGATCTCTGATCTCGACCCCAGCATGGGCGCCGAAGATTTCTCCTTCATGCTGCTCGAACGGCCCGGCGCCTACTTCCGGATCGGACAAGGGGGCAGCGAGACGGGTTGTTTCCTGCATAACACCCGCTACGATTTCAACGACGCGATCCTGCCGCTGGGCGCCGCTCTGTTCGTGCGTCTCGTCGAGCGCTCGATGCCGCTATCGGCCCGGTCGATGCCGCTATCGGCCGGATCGATGCCGCTGGCTGCCGGATCGATGGCGTGAGCGGCGCAGTCGCGCGGTTTCTGGACGGCGACGTCTGGCACAGTTTCAAGCACAGCCCGATCGCCATCCTGGCTGCGGCTGTCGCGGCCATTCTTATCGTGGGGGCGGTGCTTGCGCCCTGGATTGCGCCGCACAAGCCGTTTGACCTCGCGTCCTTGTCGCTGAACGATTCACTGCTGCCACCGGGCTGGACCGCGGAGGGCCGCCTCACCTATTTTCTCGGCACCGATGACCAGGGCCGCGACGTCCTCTCAACCATTCTGTATGGATCTCGGATATCGCTGCTTGTCGGTCTCGCCTCGGTCTTGCTCGCACTGTTCCTCGGCGTGGGGATGGGTCTGCTGTCGGGGTATCTGGGTGGTCGGCTCGACGCATTCATCATGCGGGTGGCGGACGTTCAACTGTCTTTCCCGGCCATCCTGATCGCCCTGCTGATCGATGGCGTTGCGCGAGCGGCGCTGCCTCGCGAAGCGCACAACGACCTGCTCGCGATACTCGTGCTGATCGGGTCGATCGGGCTTGCAAACTGGGTTCACTACGCCCGGACGGTTCGCGGCTCGACACTGGTCGAAAAGAACAAAGAGTATGTCCAGGCTGCGCGAGTGATCGGTGTCCCCGCGTGGAAGATCATGCTGCGCCACGTCCTGCCAAACGTATTGGGTCCTGTGCTGGTAATCGCCACTATCAACATTGCCACGGCCATCATCACCGAAGCGACACTCTCGTTCCTCGGCGTTGGCGTGCCGCCAACATCGCCTTCGCTGGGCACCATGATCAACAACGGCAACAACTTCCTTTATTCGGGCGAGTGGTGGCTGGTGGTTTTTCCAGGTGCAGCACTTGTGCTGCTCTGCATGTCAGTCAACCTCCTTGGCGACTGGCTGCGGGACGCGTTGAATCCCCGTTTGCGCTAAGACCAGGAATGAGCGAATCCGTGCTGCTGACCGTCAGAAACCTGCGGGTGCAATTCGCGACTCGGCGCGCAACGTTGACCGCGATCGACGATTTGTCGCTGGACATCGCGCATGGTGAAGTGCTCGGCGTGGTCGGTGAATCCGGCGCAGGCAAATCGATCACAGGCGCTGCCATCATCGGGCTGCTCGAGCCGCCCGGCCAGATCACCTCGGGCGAGATTCGGCTTAACGGACGCAGGATCGACAACCTTCCGGCCGCCGAGATGCGAAAGATTCGTGGGCGAGAAATTGGAGCCATTTTTCAAGACCCGCTGACGTCACTGAACCCGCTCTACAGCGTCGGGCGTCAAATCATCGAGACCATCGAAACACATCTGCATCTGACTGGCACGCAAGCGCGCGCTAGAGCGGTCGAACTTCTGAAGCTCATTGGCATCCCGGGAGCCGAACTGCGAATCGATCACTATCCGCATCAGTTTTCAGGGGGTATGCGCCAGCGTGTTGTCATTGCACTGGCGCTCGCCGCCGAACCCAAGCTGATCATCGCCGACGAACCGACGACCGCTCTCGACGTCTCTATCCAGGCACAGATCATCGCGCTCATCAAGTCACTTTGCCGCGAGCAAGGGACAGCGGTGATGCTGGTCACCCATGACATGGGCGTGATCGCGGAAACCGCCGACCGCGTAGCCGTGATGTACGCGGGACGAATCGTTGAAGTGGGCGCGGTGGCTGAAGTCATCCACCATCCGCAGCACCCCTACACCCGCGGACTGATGGGGTCGATCCCTACGATCGGCGCCGATCGCGAGCGGCTCGAGCAGATCGACGGGGCGATGCCGCGTTTGAACGCAATTCCACACGGTTGTGCGTATCACCCGAGATGTCCTCACGCGGC
>JAYVOV010000170.1:0-8120 GCA_043757735.1 Burkholderiaceae bacterium | reverse complement strand
CGGCTGAGCGTTCTCTAAATCTGCCGACAGCATCACGACAGGGTCCCTCTCGGGCCAGGCGCTGTCACGTCTGCGCAGCAGTGTCTTTCACGTTAAGTTGGACGGCCTATCGGCGATGGCACCAACCATTGTCCGTGACGGGCAGTTTCGCCTCTTCGCCTTTTCCCGCGAGGAGAAGTGCATTCAGGTGCCTGTTGCGCATGCAGATGGCGAGGCCAAGTTCTGGCTGTTGCCGCAAGTGACCCTCGCCCACCCGGGCGACCGCTGTCCTTCGATCCTGTCTGGGCACTGCACCAGGCGGTCGACCTGTTCTGGCAGCGCGGCTATGCCGATGCCTCCATCCAGGAACTGACTGAAGCGATGGGCATCAACCGGCCCAGCCTTTATGCGACCTTCGGCGACAAGGAAGCGCTCTTTCTCAAAGTGATCGAGGCTTATCGCGCGCAGGTCGAGGCCAATCTGACGGACCTGTTCGCCAGCGGCATGCCGCCAGCCCGGACGCTGCATGCGCTGTTCGATCACGCAATCACGTTGTACGCACAGCCTGAGGCGGCGCCACGCGGCTGCCTGCTGGCCAGTGCGGCTACCGCGGAGACCGCCCAGTCGGCAACCCTGCGTGATGCTGTCCGCGGTGCGCTGACGGCCATTGAAGATCGGATCCGCCAGGGGCTGGCCGCAGTGTTGCCAGTCGAACGGTTCGACGCCGCCAAACAGGCAACGCGCCTGGATGCCATGACGCTGCTGGCGGCCAGCTTCTGCTATGCCCTGTCGGTGCGTGCCCGGCTGGGCGTGAACGAACCGCAACTGCGCGCCGACGTGCCGTCGCTGGTCGGCAGCGTGATGGCGGCGGGTGCCGGCTGATCAGGCGACGCCGATCAGCCTCGTCCATCCAAAAGTTCTCGAACTGTGCGTCAGGATACCGTCTCCTGCTCGCCCTGATCGAGCAGCGGGGCCCTGGCGCTCCGGAGGGCCGTCAAGGCGCCAGATAGCGGATCAGCTCGGGGTCGTCTCTGACCCGTTCGACCGGTCCCTGCAGGACGATGCGCCCACGGTCGACCACATAGGCTGCCTGGCTCACCCTCATGGCGAGCTCGATGTGCTGCTCGACCAGGATCACCGACATCTTCGTGGAAAGTTTCTGCAACTGCTCGGCGATCTCCTCGATCACGCCGACCCAGACGCCTTCGGTCGGTTCGTCGAGCATCAGCAGCCTGGGCCGCCCGAGCATCGCACGGCCGATCGCCAGCATTTTGCGTTCTCCTCCCGACAGGGTGCCCGCGGGTTGACCCAGTCGTGCGCCCAGCTTCGGGAAGATCGAAAGCACTTCGTCGATGCCAGACTTGTCGGACTGTCTGATCGCGCCCAACTGCAGGTTCTCGCGGACGGTCAGGCCGGAAAAGGCGGCGTTTTCCTGTGGGACATAGCCGATCCCGGCGCGAGCCCGAGCTTCCATGGCCACGCCGTTGATCTGCTTGCCGTCGAACTGGATCGATCCGGACATCGAAGGCAGGTCGCCCGCCAGCGCCTTGAGCAGGGTTGTCTTGCCCGCGCCATTGCGCCCGAGGATACAGATGGCCCCGACAGCGGGAACTTCCAGCGAGATGCCGAACAGCACCTGGCTTCGCCCGTATCCGGCGCACAGGGAATCGGTCTTGAGCAGAGTGGTTTCGGGCATGATCAGACGCGAGTCGTGTAGACGTGTTGGACTTTCTTGGAACGCTGAATCTCGTCCACGGTCCCCGTGTCAAGAACGCGGCCCTGGTCCAGCACGGTCAGGACATCGCAGATGTCGCGAATGAAGTCCAGGTCGTGCTCAACGATCACCAGCGCGCATTCCGACTTGATCGGTACGAGAAGTTCCCCTGTCACCCGCCGCTCTTCGGGGCTCATTCCAGCGGTCGGTTCATCGAGCAGCAGCAGCTTGGGCCGAGGCGCCAGCGCCATCGCGATCTCCAGCCACTGCTGTTCGCCATGACTGAGCGCTCCGGTGAGTTCGTCGGCACGGTCTGCCAGTCGGAACCGCTCCAGCGAGTGCATCACCTGGTCACTCATTGCGCGGCGTCGGCGCGATCGGATCAGCGCCCAGACGCTCTCGCCCGCCTGCAGCGCGAGCAGCACGTTGTCATAGACCGACAGTTCGCCAAGCACGGCCGTGATCTGGAACTTCAGGCTCATGCCGAGTCGTGCACGCTCATAGGGCGTCGATTGGGTGATGTCGTGACCGTCGAAGGTGACGCTGCCGATGGACGGCAGGTGGGCGCCTGCGACCGCCTTCAACAGCGTGCTCTTGCCCGACCCGTTAGGGCCGATGAGCCCGTGAAAGGTTCCGGCACGCACCGTGACATCGACACCATCGAGCGCCTGCAGGGCGCCGAACCGCTTGCCGACGCCACTGACGATCAGCAAGTCGCTCATGGCTGGTCTCTGGGCACCTTGTCACGGCGGCCGCCGAACGAGCCGATCCGCTCCCGAGGGGAGACGAAAAAGCTGAGAATGCCACTGGGCTTAAATGCCACGACAGACAGCAGCACCACGCCGAGAATCACCGGCCAGTATTGTTTGATCGCGTCCTGGTCCGCCAGCACATAGCTGACCGTCTCGATCAGCAGTGTTCCGATCACCGGGCCGATCAGCGTCCCGCTACCCCCGAACAGCGCGTACAGGACCGCGGTGGTCGACAGCCCTGGGCCCAGGTTGCCCGGACCGATGAATCCCTGGTGATAGGCAAACAAGGCTCCACCGAGCCCGGCGAACACACCGGCGAACGAAAAGATCAATGCCTTGAAAACCTGTATCCGGTAGCCAAAGAACGCCAGGCGTTCTTCGTTCTGTCGCATTCCCGCCAGCACGAGCCCGAATTGCGACCGCATCACGTAACGGGCGCAGCCATAACACACCAGCAGCAGCGCGAGCACCAGGTAGTAGAAGCCGGGCCCTTC
The DNA here is from genome assembly GCA_043757735.1 of Burkholderiaceae bacterium. GTDB lineage: Bacteria > Pseudomonadota > Gammaproteobacteria > Burkholderiales > Burkholderiaceae_E > Quisquiliibacterium. Next base: position 5,181 of record JAYVOV010000170.1, on the reverse strand, counting down.
GACCATTTCGGCCGTTCCCAGTTGCAGCAGCTTGACCGAGGACAGGCCATTGCCAGCGCCCACGTACTGCCAACCTGACACCAGTCGCTCCGCCGCGTAGGCGCCCGTGAGCGTCCCGAGGGAGACAAAGATCACGGTCGGTGTCCTTCGCCCGAGGAGCAGAAAGGTCGCGAACACGAAAGCCAGCAGCAGTCCGATTCCCATGGCGAGCGGCAGAGTCGCCCAGGCATGGCTGAATTGCAGGTCGCGCCCGATCAGTGCAACGGCATAGCCGGCAACGCCGAAGTAGAGGGCCTGACCGAAGCTCATGATGCCCGAGTAGCCCCAGCACAGATCGAAACTGATCGCGAGCAGTGAAAGAATCAGGACGTTGGTGGCGAGCGTGATCAGTTCCGGATGCGAAACCATGAACAAGGGCGCGACTAGAGCCGCTGCCAGGACGAAAAGCTCGACCAGCAGCAGCACCGGCAGAGCCCGTCTTCGGGTATCGGAGGAGGACACCAGGCTCAGCACTCCTTCGGATCGACCATGTCGAACTTCGAGATGATGTCCCAGCGAAGCTTGTCGCCGGTCCCCTTGACGCACTGGGCGACGTACATGTTCATCTTCGCGTGCATCTTGCCCGGTACCATCTGCGCGCCACCACCGGGGCCGTTAGCGATCTTGACCGTGTTCAGCGCCGCCGACACCGCCTCGCGCGCCACGTTCCCCTTGGTGGCAATGACCGCCGCCTCGTACATGCGAATGCCTCGGTACATGCCGCTGGCGGCGCTGCCGGCGGTGAACTCGTACTTGGTCCCGGGAAATTTCTTAGCGTAGGCAGCCAGCAGGCTCTTGCTGAACGGGTCATCGACCGAATGGAAGAAGTCCAGGCAGCTATAGACGCCTTCCAGTTCGCGGGGCGCCACGTAGTTCAGCGAGTTCTCGTCGAAGTACACGCAGGCCACGTGGCCGCCGTTCTTTTGGAAGCCCGATTCGTACAACTGCTTGGTGAACGGCTGCAGGCCCGGCGGGATGATGGTGTTGAAGACGCAGTCGACCTTGCCGTCGCGGATCTTGTTGATCGTGGACGAGTATTCCGGCTGGTCGAGCGGGTAGTACTCCTCGAAGACCACCTGCGCGCCGTTGGCTTCGATGACCTTGCGGGCGTACTTGTTCAGCAGCTGCGGCCACACGTAGTTGGCCGAGGGCAGTGCAAAGCGCTTCTTGCCGACCTTCTTGATCAGGTAAGGAATCAGCTCATCGCATTGCTGCGCCGGTGACGGACCGGTGTTGAACAGATGCGGGGTGCACTCCTGGCCCTCGTAGAGCTGAGGATAGAGATAGAGCGTCTTGCCGCGGTTCACGATCGGATCCTTGATCGCCTGGCGCATCGCGCTGGTGATGCCGCCAAGGACGACATCGACCTTGTCGCGCTGGATCAGCTTGCGAACGTTCGCGACTGCAATTTTTGGATCGGAGGCGGTGTCTTCCAGGAACAGTTGCACCGGGCGCCCGGCAATCCCGCCGGCCGCGTTGATCTGCTCGACGGCCAGTTGCGCGACCTGCCAGTTCGAATTGCCCGAGGGCGCGATGGCGCCAGTGATGTCGGTCGCGATCCCCATCTTGATGGCGTCTTTCGCCTGTCCCCATGCGGCGGGCAGAAACCAGCCGCCGCTGCCGCCGGCGGTCCAGCCGGCTGCGGCCAGCGCCGAGGCGCCGTACAGGAAACCGCGTCTGCCGCGTTGCGACGCGACGTTCAGTTCGATGCCAACTTGCTTCTGGTTCATTTCCTAGCTCCTGCGATGAAGCCCTGTGGGCGTAGTTTGACGATGAGCAGTGCGATCACAAAAACGAGCGGATCGGCCAATACCGGTGGAACCACCCAGGGAAGCCCGGATGCCAACGCGCCGATCGCCGCGGCACCGAGTACTGGTCCTTCGAACGTGCCGACGCCGCCCAGCATCACGGACAGGAAACCCTGCACCAGGAAGCGCAGGCCCATGTCGGCAGACAACTGGTAGAGCGGCACGATCAGTGCGCCTGCCAGGCCGGCGAGTGCGGCGCCGAATGCGAATGTCACGGTGTAGAGCTGATCGGTCGATATGCCGCATGCGCGCGCCAGCATCGCGTTTTCCAGCGAGCCACGGATGCGCAGGCCATAAGACGTTCGTGACAGGAACAGCCAGCTTCCCAGGATGACCGCACCGGTCGTGACGATGATGAAGCTGCGCCAGAGGGAGAACTCCATCCCCGCGAGCGTCCAGTAGCCCGGCCATGGCTCCGGGACCGAACGGTAATGTCCGCCAAGCAGGCCGCGGATGATCTCCCGGATGATCAGGCCTATCGCATAGGTTCCGAGCATCGCGACGATCGGCGACGTATAGAAACGCCGGATGATTGTTCGCTCGAGGATGGCACCGAAGGCTCCGACGACCACGGGCGCCAGCAGGATTCCCCACCAGATGTTGAATCCGGCATCCTTGACGCTGAACACCGTGTAGGCGCCCAGCAGTACCAGTTCCCCATGGGCAAAATTGAAGATGCCCATCATGCTGGCAATCACGCCCAAGCCAAGCACGATCAGCACCATTACCGACGTGAAGGCAAGGATGTCGAAAGCGAAACGGACGATGTCCTCAAGCACGAAGGCGCGTCCCCAAGCCGTGGGTTCCGCAACGAGCACGCAGGCCCCCCGGCGCCCCCGGGTGGCAGAGAGGGGTCATGGCTTTGCTCAGTACCATCCTGTACGCACACTTGAACCGAGCATCTCGCCGTAGGTATCGGTGCGACGGTCGCGCAGGATCTGGTTGAAATCGTTCCAGTTGCGCTTGCGCCTGGCCTCGGAGAGGTTCAGGTCGGCCATGATCGTCTCGGGATCGGTCTGGCTGGCAGGACCGGCTACGGGCCACCCTGTATACGACACGATCAGCGAGCGCCCCAGGAAGGGCTGACCGCGCTCGGTTCCCACCCGGTCGGACGCGGCGATGAACAACGAGTTCACGTGCGCCGACGCCATTGCGAGAACATTGGCCATGGCCTGCTGATTGGGGTCTTGCCCGGGGATCGGCACCCAGTTCGTCGGCACACAGACGATGTCCGCGCCCTGCAGCGCACACAGCCGGTACGCTTCGGGAAACCAGCCGTCGTAGCAGATCAGCATCCCGATCCGGCCGATCGGCGTCCAGTACACGGGAAATCCGAGGTCTCCGGGTTCGAAGAACAGGTTCTCTGCCGCCCAAAGGTGCATCTTGCGGAAGGTACCGACATGCCCCTGCGGGCCGACCAGCACCGCGGAGTTGAACAGTTTCTCTCCCACCCGCTCGGCGATGCCGGCCACGATCCAGCAACCATGCCGCCGAGCGGCATCGATCCAGGCCAGGCACGCGGGCCCCGTGGGAACTTCCTCGGCCAGCGCGTACGCTTCAGCGCGGGTCTCGAACACGTAGCCGGAATTGGTCAGTTCCGGCAGCACCATCAGCCGCGCGCCTGCCGCGGCGGCAGCGTCAATGCGCGCGACGCTGTCACGGATGTTGTCCTGTAGCCGCCCGATCTGAGGTTCCATCTGCAGGCAGGCAACGCGAACGGAACTCTCCGCGGGAATGGCTTCATGGCTCATTGACATTGTCTCCGGATCAGAGCGGAGGCACGCGCGAGGCCCAGTCGGCGGTTCGCTCGTAGGCCCGGGCAATGCGCAGGATCAGGGCCTCCTGGAACGGCCGCCCGATCACCTGGAAGGCGATCGGCAGGCCCATGGCGCTGAAACCGCAGGGCACCGCCACCGAGGGCAGGCCGATCACGTTGGCCGGCGCCGACAGCCGGATGAACACCGACGACACGGGCTCCTGGGTACCGTCACCCCAGGTGACGGTCTGTTGGTCGCGTCGGGTCGCCGGCGCGGGCACCGCGGGAGCCAGCACCGCATCCAGGCCATCGAACATCTGGCGCCAGGCGGCCTGCATCTGCGTCCGCAGGCGCAGGGCGGCGATGTAATCGACCGCAGGCACCATTTCACCGGCCTCGAGGAACGTACGGACGTCCTCCTGGTAGAGATCCCGACGCGTCCGAAGCATCGTCTGGTGATAGGCGGCCGCCTCGGGCAGGCACAAACCGAATTCCACCGCCATGATCCGGTCGGCCATCGGGATGTCGACCGCGACGATGTCGGCGCCGTCCGCGGCAAGGCGCGCGATCGCATCGCGAACGGCGCGTTCGACGTCAGTGTCTGTCTGGTCGAAGAAGTAGTTGCGCGGAACACCGATCCGCAGCCCGCGCGCGCCGATCTCGAGCCCGCCCAGGTAGTCATCCACCGGCACCTCTGCGCTGCCGGGATCGCGGGAGTCGAAGCCCGCGAGGACGCCAAGCGTCGCTGCCGCGTCGCCGACCGTCCTGGCCAGCGGACCGGCATGGTCCAAAGACCAGCTGAGCGAAGCGATGCCATGTCGGCTGACGCGCCCATAGGTGGGCTTCAGGCCGACCGTGCCGCAGACCGCTGCCGGAATCCGGATCGATCCGCCGGTGTCGGTGCCCATCGCCATGAAACAGCCTCGGGCGGCCACCGTCGCGCCCGAACCGCCGCTCGAGCCCCCGGGGATATGGGCCGTGTTCCAGGGGTTCGCGGTCGTTGGCGTGACGATCCCGTAGGCGAACTCGTGGGTCTGCGTCTTGCCGACGATAACCGCACCGGCCCGCTCGAGCCGCTCGACGCAGGCTGAATCACCCGCAGCGACATGATCGGCCCTGACCCTGGAACTGCAGGTGGTGGGCAGGCCGGCCATGTCGTACAGATCTTTGACGGCCACCGGCACGCCGTGCAGCTCCCCGCGCCAGGAACCACCCATGATCTCCCGCTCGGCCTGCCGGGCCGCCGCCATCGCACGCTCCTCGGTCAGGCAGACATAGGCATTGAGCCGGGGCTCGTCCCGGGCGATCTGCTCGAGGGACATCCGGGTGAGTTCGACCGGCGAGAGCCGGCGGGTTCGGATCTCGGCGGACACTTCACGCAGGGACAGCTTGAGGGTTTCGTTCATGTCACGCCCGCCACTGCGCGCTGAACCCGAACGCGGGCGGCGTCTCGCCGAAGTCGCCCGAGTGAAGCATCGCCAGCAGGCCGTAGAACTCATCCATGACCGGCACCAGTTGCGCCAGACGCTCGGGCGTCACGGATAGGTCGGCCAATCGCGCGGCGGCCAGGAGAAGATC
>JAYVOV010000169.1:0-2229 GCA_043757735.1 Burkholderiaceae bacterium | reverse complement strand
TGCATATCATTTGATTTGAGGCCACCATGAAAAAGTCAATCGTCGCAGTTCTCCTCGCAGTTGCTTCGAGTGCAGCATTTGCTGCCCCTATCACGCTGACTTTGGTGGCTTCTGACGGCACCGTGGCGCAAAGTGCAAGCAATCCTTGCATCATCGCGGCGACCAACTGCCCCAGTAATCCGATCACTTTCAACAATCCGGGCAATGGTGATTTCACTGCGTCGCAGAGCTACACGTACACCCCGGGTACTACTTCGGGCGGAATTTTTGGTTTTACCAAGTTTGACATTGCAGTCGATTCCGGAACTGCAAGTGGGACAGATACCCTTTCTTCGTTCTTGATCGAAATCGCTGCTTCGGCAACTCCGATTAGTTTTACTACCCTCTACACATTCACTGGGTCGGCCGGAAACATCGGAAATCCGGTGAACAACGGCAATGGATTCGCCGACTACCTGCTGCAAACGGTTGATTTGTCGAGCGTAGCAACGGGCTCGACTATTAAATTCACAGCGGTTGTGACAAGAGAAACTGGCGGCCCTGAGTCGTTTTTCATCAAAGCGCTGCAAACGGGTGGAGGCGGGGACACTCCCGTGCCAGCGCCGGCTGTCATCGGGCTGCTGGGTCTTGGCTTGGCGAGTTTGAGCTTGTTCCGAAGGCGCGCTGCCAAGGCTGCGTGAGCTCTACGGCCAGAAGCTACGGCCAGAAGCTTCGCGCTTCCGGCTGTGAACGGTATGGGGCGGCAGAGCGCGACAGCGACTCTGCCTTTTTTTGCTGACCAGGAGCGCTCAGCCGGTTGGCGCCGCTGCGACCACTGTCGATCCGCTTCCGCTTGGCGTCTGCGCCATTGACGCACAGAGTGGTGAAATGGTGGTGTACAGGCTCGACTGAGTTGTCCCAGTGCGCGGTGCCTCGTGCACCGTATCGCATTGCATCGGAGTGCCTATGCACCGTCAGCGACGCCGCGCCATTGGGGCTTGTGCCGGTTTGCTCGCTGGTCTGGCTGACGGCGCTGAGCATGCGTTGACGGTTATCGAACCCAGAAAGCCCAGCCCACGCTGGGCCCTTGCCCTGGGCAGCGGCTCCATCCACGGGCTCGCCCACCTCGGTGTCCTCCACGCCTTAGCTCGGCACGGCCTCAGCCCCGACCTGATCGTCGGCACCAGCATCGGCGCCATCATCGGTGCCCTGGCGGCAGCTCGACTGCCGACAAAATCGGTCGACTCCTTCGTGATGGCGCTTGACTGGTCCAACACCGCCCGCCCGGCCTGGACGCTGCACGGGCTGCTCAACAATCGCAAACTGGCCGAGCGCGTCGATGAGGCGGTGGCGCAACGCCCCATCGAACAGCTCCCTATCCGCTTCTGTGCAGTCGCCACCGACCTCACGGACGGCCGTGCCGTGCTGTTGAGCAGCGGCCCGGTCGGCCGCGCGGTCGCCGCGTCGTCGGCCATTCCAGTGCTCTTCGCCCCGGTGAATATCGATGGCCGCGATCTGGTCGATGGCAGCCTCGCGATGCCGGTGCCGGTGGACGCGGCGCGAACCTTGGGAGTCGACTTCGTCCTGGCGGTCGACATCGCCTATCGCCCGACCGACGAGCGCGCGGGCACCATGGGCGCCATCGCTTTCCAGGCAATGCACATCCTGGTGAATCGGCTGATCGACGAACAGATCGTGCGGGCCGATTGGGCCTTGCGGCTGGATGTGCACCCGCTGATGCGCATTCGCCTGGACCCGCAGGAACTGATCGCCGCTGGCGATCACGCGTTCGAGCAGGCCTGGCCAGGATTGCGGGCGAAGATGCTGGCGGCCGGGATCGCCGGCGTCGGGCCCTGACGCGAGGCCCGCCGCGGTTCGGCGAAATCGGCATTGACCTTGGCAATGCAATTGCATTACCATCTAATGCATAGACATTTCGCAGGAGAGCGCCCTGTCAGACGCCCTTGAAGTCGATTCCACGCTCACTGACCGGTACCAGACCACCGTGCCGGAAACCGTCCGCCGTGCGCTCAAACTCGGTAAGCGCGACAAAATTCATTACACTATTCGCCCCGGCGGTGTGGTCTTGCTGACACGCGCTGACACACCTGAGGCGCTTGACCCTGTCTTGGGGCAGTTCCTGAGCTTCCTGGCGAGCGACATGGTCGCTCACCCGGAACGCCTGCAGGGCATCGATGCGGCTTTTATTCGGCGCATTCAGTCCGTGGTCAGCGGCATCGAGGTCGATCT
>JAYVOV010000168.1:0-2246 GCA_043757735.1 Burkholderiaceae bacterium | reverse complement strand
AAGCATATGGGCTACAGCCACATCCCCCAACGGTACGCCGCGCCCAGCAACGCGTTCTTCGTGCCGATGTTCAAATCGGGCATGACCGTGCCGGCATTGCCGGCTCAAAGCGCCGCCCAAACTGACCTGGCTGCGGCGCATCAGATGCAACGAGCCAAGGCCGGTTTGTTCGAACTGTTCAACCAGTCAAGAACACGCCGCCAAGCCTGAAACCGCCCCGCGCAGGCGCAACCGACGCGTCGCCTATGACCCGTCGAATCGGGCGTGTTCGTCCCTGAAATCCAGCCGCGACCTCGGGGGGGGCTTCCGGCGGCCTGGCAGGGGCCTGTCAAAGTAAAACCAGCACCCCAAAACCCAACCCCGTAAACTGCCAACTTCAACCCGGTCAACCTGATCAACGCAGAGTCACTGACTCAAGCGCCCTTCAGGCTCATACCTGGATTGGAAATTACTGTTATTTAACTCCCGAGCAACACCGAGCAACACCGACCAACACCGACCAACACCGACCAACACCGAGCAACACCGAGCAACACCGAGCAACCATGACCGCACGAATCCTCGATGGCGCAGCCCTGGCACGTCAGATCCGCTCAGAGATGGGCCTGCGCGCGGGCGCCCTCGGTGCACGCGGCCGTCAGCCAGGCCTGGCCGTGATTCTGGTCGGTGACGACCCAGCTTCGTCGGTCTACGTCAAGCACAAGGTTACCGACTGCCACGAAGCCGGCATCCGCTCCATCCTCGACCATCTGCCGGCAGATACATCTGAAAATATGCTGCTGTCGCGCATCCACGATCTGAACGCAGACCCGGCCGTACACGGCATCCTGGTGCAGATGCCCCTGCCCCCGCACCTGAACCCGCAGCGCGTGATCGAGGCCATCTCGCCGCTCAAGGACGTTGATTGTTTCCACGTCAGCAACGTCGGCGCGCTGATGACCGGTGCGCCGCGATTCATGCCGTGCACGCCCTACGGCGTGATGAAGCTCCTCGAGCATGCCGGCGTGCCGCTGGCCGGCGCCAACGCCGTGGTCGTCGGGCGCAGCAACATCGTCGGCAAGCCACAGGCGATGCTGCTCTTGCAGGCCAGCGCCACTGTCACCATCTGCCATAGCAGGACCCGCGACCTGGCCGACCACTGCCGACGGGCAGATGTGCTGGTCGCAGCGGTGGGTCGAGCGCAGATGATCACCGGCGACATGATCAAGCCGGGCGCGGTCGTGATCGACGTCGGCATGAATCGCGTCCCGAACGGCCCGCGCGCCGGCAAGCTGTGCGGCGACGTCCATTTCGACAGTGCAGTCGAGGTGGCCGGCGCGATCACGCCGGTGCCAGGCGGGGTCGGGCCCATGACCCGTGCAATGCTGCTGGTCAATACGGTCGAGGCCGCCGAACGTGCGGCCAGCGCCGGGCAGAACAAATGATCGCTGCAATTAAAGTGCCGCAAAGTAGTGAAGCACCTGAGCCATACCTGAAAGCCGCCCCATGACAGAAGCCGCCTCGACCATGCCCGCCGCGATTCCAGCCGCCGACAACCCGCTTCTGGATTTTTCGGACCTGCCACGTTTCGGCGATTTTTCGCCCTCCAATGTCACGCCTGCCGTGAGCTGCCTGCTGGCACAGGTGCGCGAGCGCATCGCGACGGTTACGCAACCCGACACCCCGATCACCTGGGCAGGTTTCGTCGAGCCCCTCGAAGATGCAACCGAACGCCTGTCGCGTGCCTGGGGAATCGTGGGCCATCTCTCGGGTGTGGCCGATACCCCCGAGCTGCGCGCGGTCTACAACGAGAATCTGCCGCAGATCACTCAGTTCTGGACCGAGCTCGGCCAGAACCACCTGCTGCACCAGAAGTATCAGGCACTGCACGACGCCCCAGGCTTTGCGGCGCTGCCGCCCGCACGCCGGCGCACCGTCGAACTGGCCCTGCAGGCTTTCAAACTGGGCGGCGTGGAGCTGCAGTCGCCAGCGCGCGAACGCTTCATGGCCATCTCTGAACGCCAGGCGGCCCTTGCACAGAAGTACTCAGAGAACGTGCTCGACGCCACCGATGCTTTTGAATTGATCGTGACTGACCCGGCCGATCTCGCTGGGCTGCCACCGGACGCATTGGCCGCGGCGCGCGAGGCCGCACAGGCCGCACAGGCCGCACAGGCCGCCGGCAAGGACGGCTACAAGCTCACCCTGCATTTCCCGTCGTATTTTCCGGTGATGCAGTACGCGCACAACCGCGCGTTGCGCGAATC
>JAYVOV010000167.1:0-8252 GCA_043757735.1 Burkholderiaceae bacterium | reverse complement strand
TGGCGATCTTTCATGGGCCGCAGGCTTACGTCTCGCCAACTTTGTACGCAAATCACGAAAACGTTCCAACCTGGAATTACGTGGTCGTTCATGCGCGCGGCCGCATCGCGCTGGTGCCTGACTCTATGGAGCACAAAGACGCGCTGCTCAAACGTCTGATCGCTCATGTCGAGCCGACGTATGCCGAACATTGGCGCGCGCTGTCGCCACAATACCAGCAGCGCATGCTGGATGCGATCGTCGGTTTCCGGATCCATGTCGAGCGTTTCGACGCGAAGTTCAAGGTCAGCCAGAATCGAGCGCCGGTCGATCGGCAGCGAGTTCACGATGCCTTCGCTCAGGCCGACGCTGCCCGCCAATCGCTGGCTGCCTGGATGCGAACCCTGGGGGCGATTTAGCGCGATTGCAGCCGCGCTGAGGCCGCATGCTCGGATCGCCGGACGGCGCTGTCTCAGTCGGCGCTGTCTCAGTCGGCGGCCGAATCCTTGGCGCCTGGCGGGAAAATGAACGAGCCGGGACTGGCGCGCCACCGCGCCCACAGCACGCGGGCAAAATCGCGCCCGCCACGCAGACGCAGTCGACGCGATTTGACCGCGGTGCTGAAGGCCAGCGAAAAACTCACCCCGAGGTTGGTCAGCGCCACCAGCACAACACCGAGCACGCAGATCGCTAGGTAGGCTGGGTCGACCACGAATCCGATCCCGACCAGGGCATACGCGATGTTCGTCGCCGCGAACGTGACATGTCGAATGTCCAGCGGCAGGCCGAGAATCTGTCCGAAGAAACCGACGAAACCCAGCATGAAGCCGAACGCGACGTTGCCAGCTATGGCGCCCAGGTTGTGCTCGACGTACCTGGCAAGCGCAGCACAGCGCCGCTCTCCGAGGAGCGCCAGCAGCCAGCCCAGCCGGGCGATTCGGGCAGGGATTCCGGCGTAGACGCAGCGGTTGTCGTAAAAACCCGAGATGATGCCGGCCAGGAACAGACAAACCCCGGCAATGGCAGCGTGCGGCAGAGCCGCCGAGTACCAAGGGTGAACATCGGTCAGCAGTTTCGCCGACTTGACCGGATCGGTGACCGGAGTGCCGTAGACCCAGGTCCAGCCCCAGGCGATCAGCAACGCGACCGGAAACGCCAGCAGCACGTTGCCGACGATCGCGATCAGCTGGGTCCGTGAAATCTGAGCGGTCAATTCGGCCAGTTGCTCCAGCGAATGGCTGCGGTTTTTTCCGCCGCTGATCACCGCGGCGATTCGTGCTGCCGTCATCGCCGGCTGCTTGGTGGCGATGGTGAAATGCAGCAGATGCACCAGTACAAAACCGGCGGCATAGTTCAGACCGAACGCGAAGGCTTCCCAGAAGGCAGGCAGGTGCAGATGGGCAATCAGCAGCTTGATCAAAGCCATCACGCCCACGATCACGCCTGCGCCCATCGCAGAGCGTGCCATGGCCCAGTACTCGCTGCGATCCGAGGTCACGTAGTGCTCGCCCGTCCGGCTGGCGTTTTCGGTCACCTGCAGGGCGAGCAGATCGGTGCTGCGGGTGAACAGGTCCCGGATGCTGTCACGCGCGCATTCTCCTTCGACGAGATTTGCCAGCAGGCGCGCGGTCTCGAGGTATGCGGGCGCCGCGGGCGCGGCGCACGCGATGCATGACAACAGGCGGATTCGCCCGACACTCTCGCCCGCCTGCAAGATGAGCTGGGTGAGGGTGACGCTGGTGCCCTGTTCATGCGCGAGTTTGCGCACGCGCGACAGGACCTCGTCGCATTGATCCAGCAGGATGCCCAGTTGAAGAATGGTCTGAGGCTCGAGCCCATCGAGATTGCCGGTGCAGGCCTGCGCGATTTCGCACCAGCGCAGCAGTTCTGCCGCCTGGGCCATGAAGGGTGAGTCCCGCTGACGCGGTGGTTCGTAGTAGCGCAGCAGTTCAGGATGAATGCCAAGCGCGGCCAGGCGGTGTCCCAGCAGTCGCAGGGCCTCGAGTGCCTCACCTCGAAGTTGTTCGAGCCCCGCCTGCGCATCGGGCTGCTCTTTGCCAGCCTGCATCACGACTGCGATCAGGCGGCTCCAGCGGGCTTCACCGGCGAACGTTACCCAAAGTGCATCACTTCGCCGGCTGAAGATTTCACCCAGGATATCGATCCACTTGTTCGGATCGGGAACCGCCGGCAGCAGGCGGCGGCCCAGCCGTTCGGCGAGACCGGCGAGGAAGCCAGTTTCCAGAACAACACCGGTTTCGGCCAGCAGATGTCGTGCTCGGCGGTCGCTGAAAAGCGCCAGCAGATGGCGTGACAGGCCTCGAGCCAAGACCGGGGATTCCTCCAGGCTGGCGCTCAGCGCATCCAGGCGCTCAGCGGCCGCCTGCCCGTCTTCGCCGCGGGCGGGTCGAATCAAGGCAACGAGTTCAACCAGCCAATCGTACTCGGCGCCGGTTTCGTGCTGCACCAACCAGGCAAGGAGCCGTTCGATTTCCTTCATGGGCAGACTCTAGCGCAACGTGCAACGTGCAACATGCACCGCGCGTCGGGCTCAGTCTTTGAGCCTGCGTCGGTGCAGCCTGTCGGTTCACCGAGGAGCCGACTATGACCAATTTCTGCCACACCCCTAAATCCTGGCGCGCCGGCAGCGCCCGCCAGTCGCCGCTGGCACCCTCACCGCTGAAACTCGACACAGATCGCTTCATCGGCCTGGTGTGCGTGGTGGTTATCGTGAGCGCCGGCTGGCTGCTGTTCTAGCAGCCTGTCGGCGTTGAATCCGGTACGGCCGGTATTCAACGCCGAAGCCCTCCTGGCTCGGCGCCAAGGCGACAGGCAGATCCTCGCCCTGTGTTCAAGCGCCCGTGTAGTTGGGCGGTCTGCGCTCCAGGAACGAACGTGTGCCCTCTTCGAAATCGCCCGATCCCGCGGCCAGCGCGAACTGATCGAAATCGGCGTGGCTGACTGCCCGGTCAAGTGCGAAAGCGCTGGCGTTGATGGCCTGTTTGATCATGCGCAACTGAACCGGGGGCAAGGCGGCAGCACGCTGCGCCCATGCCAGCGCGTCTTGCATCGCGCTGCCCGGTTCGCAGAGGCTGTCGACCAGGCCCCAGTCGGCAGCAGTGGCGGCGGTCAATTTTTCAGACAGGATGACAATCCGTTTGGCCTTTGAGGGTCCCACCAGGTGAGTGATGCGCGGAATTGCCCCCCAGGACAGGTTCATGCCACGTTCTATTTCGGGGACATAGAACATCGCTTCGCGCGAAGCGACGCGCAGGTCGCAGGCCACAGATAAAGCGGCGCCGCCGCCCACACACCAGCCCTCGACCGCCACGACGGTCAGCGCCTCTATTTCTTCCCAGGCGCGGCACATGCGCCCGCCGGTCTGCAGGGCCAGCCGCCGCTGTGACAGCGGCAGTCGGCGTGAGTCGACCATTTCCGCGTCCTTGAGATCGGCGCCCAGGCTGAAGTTGCTGCCGGCGCCCGTCAGGACTACTGCCGAAACCATCGCATCATTTTCGAAGCTGCGGGCGGCGCAGGTGAGCTGGCGGCAAAGTTCGAGTGACATCGCGTTGGCTCGATCGCCACGGTCGAATCGAACGACCGCAATCCGGCCGTCGCGTTCAATTGTCACCAGGGGCGTAGGGGCCGCACTCAAGTGCTGCTCCCGATAGGGCTGACGCTGAATCTCATCTCATTCTCCTCGGTGATCGGGGTCGCTTGGTACGTCCGGCCCCAGGTGGTGGTGGGTGGGGTCCATGATCGGCGCTGGGGATGGGTTGCGGCAAGTCCCCGGGCTCAATCGACCTCGGCGCAGTGCTGTGGTTCCTCGGGCCTCTGGCCGACCGCGTGTCGGTCGCGCCCGCGCGCCCGCCTGACTCGAATTGCAGTGGCATGCCCCAGAGGACGAATCTTCCGGCAAAGCCACGCAGCGGGGTCCCATGAGCACGTCCAATATCAGTCTGTCGGTGTCATCTCCGATCCAAGCGCCGGCAGCGGCCGCGATCCGTCAAGACCGGCTATCGCGCCATCGGCGTGGTCTCGACGGTTCCCCGGCCCTGCGCCTGGCGGGCGGGCTGGTGCTGCTCGCGCTGGCTGGCTGCGGCGGTGGCGGTGCCGGCGCGCCGGCTCCTTCGGCCTCGGCGCCACCGCCCGCAGAGACGCCCAGTACGCCGGCGCCGGCGCCCATTGCCGGCACGTCCGCACCAGGGGCAGGCCAGGCGCCCGATGCGGTGCTCGTCCGCGAAGCACAGACGCAGACCGCCACCTTCGTCGCCGACACCGAAAAACTCCTCAGTCAGGCTGGGGCTGGCAGCGGGCGCGCCGTCTTTCTAGGCTACCAGTTGAAGGCGGCCCGCGTGGTGCAGGCCGAACTCCAGGCACCGACCAATCAGGCGCAGGTGCTGGCCAGTGCCGCGCAGATCGCGGCGATGCCGCTCGATACCCAGTTATGGCTCGAAGCCGAGCGTCGCATCCTCGGTCAGGCGGTCTGGACCTCGCAGGACCTCGCGGCGGTTGCCGCCGTGGTCCGTCGCTTCGATGTCTGGGGCATTGCCCAGTTGCCCGCTGCGTCCGAGACCCGCGAGTTCAGTGTGGGCGAGGTGTCGTCGATGAGCGCGGCCTTGCGCATGGCTGCTGAAAGCGTCCGGCAAGGCAAAGTCGATCCTGCCACGCTGCGTGCGGCGCTGTCCGCACTGCGCGTCGCGCCGCTCGCCGAGCCGGTGGCCTATGTCGCGCCGCCGGTGGTCGACAAGCCGCCTTTGCGCATCGTGTCCACTGTGCCCAGCATGAACGCGGTGTCAGATGCACCGCACCCGTCGTCGAACATCATTGTCAATCCGCCGGCACCCGCGCCATCGCCCGGAACACCGTCGACGCCCGGGGCGCCGTCCGTGGTCACACAGATCGATTCAGTCCGGGTCTCCGTCACACAGAAGCCGGCCGAGGTGACCTTTGCGCCGGGCACGCCGGCCTACAGCGACAAGACAGTCGTTGCGGTGGCGGGGCTGCTCACCGCCAGCGACATCAGCACCATCAGCAGTGCGATCGACGGCTGGCGCCTGACCCCCGGGACGACCTGTCCGGGATCCTTCGTCTCTGGCGAACTGCCGTCGCTGCCCTACGACTGGCGAATCTCGAACGGCGCAGCCAGTCACACCATGGACATGATCAGCGGTCAGTACGTGGCCGGGGTCAACCCGACGAGTTCTAATCGCACCATGACCAACTTCGCCCAGGCGGGCTATCCGTTTCAGTCATTCGTGAACGTGGTGATCGTGGGGCCGGCTGATGTGGTCAGCTTCCTGGACTCTTTGCGCAACAATCGCACCACCTGTTCACAGGTGGTCGATGGCAGCCTGGAGACGTTTGGCGTCGACTCGCGAGCAAATTCAGACGGCCGACGCTATTGGACCTTCACGCTCGGGCGCTCCTGGACCGCACCGGCGCTGTGAATTAGAAGCATGCCGGGGCGCGGTGGACCGCGCGCCGCGCCGACGGGCGCCGACGGGCGCAGAAGCGGCCGAAGCCTCAGGTCACGATGACCACTTTGCCCATGACCTTGCGATTCATCATGTCGTTGATTGCCTGCGCGCCCTGGGCGAGCGGGTAGCGCGCCGAAATGTGCGGGCGCAGCTTGCCTTCCTGAACCCACTGAAACATTTCCTGCACGTCGGTGCGGAAGCTCTGCGGCTCTTTCGAGACGAACTGGCCCCAGAAGACGCCGATGACCGAAGCGCCTTTGAGCAGCATCAGGTTCAGCGGCAGCTTGGGGATCTCGCCATTGGCGAACCCGACCACCAGGTAACGCCCGCGCCAGCCGATCGAGCGAAAGGCGGGTTCGGCATACTGTCCGCCGACTGGGTCATAGATGACGTCCGGGCCGTTGCCATCGGTCAGTTCCTTGAGCCGCTCGCGCAGATTTTCGGTGCTGTAGTTGATGGTGAGGTCGGCGCCGTGCTCGCGGCAGACCGCGAGTTTTTCTTCGGTGGAAGCTGCCGCAATGACGCGGGCGCCATACGCCTTACCGATTTCGACGGCCGCCAGGCCGACGCCGCCCGCCGCCCCGAGGACCAGCAGGGTTTCGCCCGCCTTCAGCGCGGCCCGGTCTTTCAGGGCGTGATACGACGTGCCATAGGTAAGGATGAAGGCTGCTGCGGTGTCGAACGGCATGGTCTTGGGGATCGGAATCGCCCGACTGGCAGCCATCTTCACTTTTTCGCAGAACGCACCGTAGGTGGTTGACCCGATCACGTGGTCGCCCACCTTCAGGTGCGAGACGCCCGACCCGACCGCCGAAATGACGCCAGCGAACTCGGCGCCGGGCGAAAAAGGCAGTTCCGCCTTGAACTGATACTTGTTCTGAATGATCAGGACATCTGGAAAGTTGACGCCGGCCGCTTTCATGTCGACTACGATCTCGCCGGCGCTGGGCACCGGATCTGGCACTTCCTCGACGACTAGGGTGTCGGGCAGGCCGTACTGTTTGCAGAGCAGCGCTTTCATCGGTCTCTCCTGGATGTTTTCAATGGTGAAATCACGGCGTCGGGCGCCAATGGCCGAAGAATTATGCCTGCGGCGAGGACGCGCGCGCGCAGCTTCAGGCGGCTGGCTGTTCGAACAAGCCGCTGAGGGCGCTGAGAAAAGCGTCGATGTCGATCGGTTTGGTCCAGTAATCATTGAAACCGGCCGCACGGGCGCGCTCGATGTCTTCCGGCATGGCATTGGCCGACAGGGCGACACAGATGCTGGCGCGGGTGCGGTCATCAGCGCGCAGGCGGCCGAGCACCTCGAACCCGTCGAAATCGGGCAGTTGCATGTCGATCAGGATCAGGTCTGGCTGCAGCAACTGCGCCCGCGCGACGCCGGCCTGGCCAGTGATCTCCGACACGATGCTCAGCCCGGTGAAGGAGCGCACCAGTTCTTCGACCAGCAGCAGGTTGACCCCGTTGTCTTCGATGTAGAGCACTTTGCCGCTCAGGGCTCGCAGCCGGGCCGGTGCGGAATCGGTCGCCATGGAAGCAGGCGCTGGCGCAGTGGTCATGACCGAAGCTGGCGCTGACTCCGATGTCGATGTCGATGTCGATTCCGATGCCGATGTCGATGCCGATGCCGAGGCGCTAGCAGGCAGTCTGATCTCGAAGACGCTGCCCTTGCCTGGTTCGCTGCTCACGGCGATCGAGCCCCGCATGGATTCGAGCAGCGCTTTGACGATCGCCAGTCCGATGCCGGTGCCCTGGATGTCTTCCCGCTCAGCACCCAGCCGGTTGAAGGGCTCGAACAGGTGCGCCAGCTGCATGGCTGTCAGGCCGCGTCCGCTGTCGCTGACGCGCAGAGCGATCTGCCGGTCGATCGGCTGCGCTTCGATGGTGACGCTACCGCCGGCACGGTTGTATTTGATGCCGTTGGACAGCAGGTTGACGAGCACCTGGCGCAGACGGACCCGGTCGCACAGAACGATGCCTTGGATTTCGCCGGTCGCCACGAGAATCTGGCTGTCGCGGGCCAGCGGATGGACGATTGAAACAGCTTGCGCAACAAGCTCGGCGAGGTCCGCCGGCTCGATGGCCAGCCTGAGATCGCCGGTTTCCAGCGATGACAGATCGAGCACGTCGTCGATCAGCGCGAGCAGATGCTGGCCGGCCGACAGAATGTGCCCTATATGGCCACGCCGAGAGGCGTCCAGGTTCCGCGGATCGACGGCCAGCAGCTGGGCAAACCCGAGCACTGCGTTGAGGGGCGTACGCAGTTCATGGCTCATCCGGGCCATGATCCTCGATTTGGCCAGACTCTCGCGGCGGGCGATTTCGTGCTCCTGGCGTGCGATCGCGCTGGTCTTGCTCTCGGTCACATCCCAGTTGACGCCCACCCGCCGAATGGCGCGGCCCTGCTCGTCGAGGATCGGGGCCGAACGCGAGGCCAGCCAGCGATAGCTGCCGTCGGGCCAGCGCACCCGGAATTCGGCGGCCAGTGGCGGCGCGCCGAGGAAGTCGGGCGAATCAACCGGGGGCGCGTGGCCGCGATCGTCCGGATGCACGGATGCGAGAATCTCTTCACCCGACACCGCGCGGTTGGCCGGTGCCCATCCCCGCAACCGGAACATCTGTTCATCCCACTGGATACCAGCCTTGCCGGCGATCATTTCCCAGGTGCCGATGCCGGCCCCGCGAGCGGCCAGCGCTGTCTGTTCGTTCGCGCTGCGCAGCGCGGCCTCCGCCCGTGCGCGCTCGGTCACGTCGAAGATCACGCCGAAGATGACATCGTGCCCGTCGACGATC
>JAYVOV010000166.1:0-2252 GCA_043757735.1 Burkholderiaceae bacterium | reverse complement strand
GGCGTTCCAGGTCGCGCACCCGCTCGACCGAGGCTTGATGCTCGGCGAGCGCGACCCGGGTTGTCGCCTCGCGCGCGGGACCGGCCAGCGGGATGGTGAGCGAGAGCCCCAGGATTTTTTCCGAGCCGCCACGATCGAAAGCGGTATAGGCGCCGAGGGAGGGGTCGGTGCGCTGCTCGGCACGGGCGCGTTCGGCGACGAGTGCTGCGCGCCGCGATTCGCCGAGCGCCAGTTCGCGTTCATGACTGCGCTCGAGGTACAAGATCCGCAGGCGGTCATGGTCGCCCGCGGCAGGCGGTGTCGGCCTGTCGATCGGCTTGCCGGCTGCGGTGCCGGCTGCGGTGCCGGCTGCGTTGGCGGCTGCGTCGGCGGTGGCGTTGGTGGCCGGAAGGTCCGGCGATTCAACCAGGATTTCGGGGAAACGCTGCCGCAATGCCAGCCTCGCGACGTCTTCGCGCGCGCGGGCCAGCAGCGCGCCGGCTCGCGAACGCTCGAGTTCGGCGTTGGCGAGCCCGGCTTCGAGGCGGGCCGCGTCGCCCGCCAGCACGCGCCGCTCCACGCTTCTTGCCAGCATCGAGACCAGCGCCAGCTGCTCGCCTGCCAGGCGTGATTCGCTGGCTGCACGCAGCCATGAAAACCAGGACCGCAGCAGTTCGCGCGCGGTTTCATGGCGAGCGTCTTCGACCAGATGCTCGCCCAGGAGTTCGTGCTGCTGCGCCAGACGCGCGTCGGCTTGTCGCTTGTCGGACGAGCGCAGCACCCGCTCGACGCCGATCTGCCATTCATGCTGAGTGCCGCCCGGTCCGTCGAGCCGGCGGCGCGCCTGAGTGGTGCGAATAACCGTTTCATTCGGTCCTGCGCGCAGCACATCGCCGCTTGCGCGCAGGCCGCGCTGCTGTGCCCGCGCGGTCTCCACTCTGGGGTGCGTGGCCAGAGCCGCCTGGATCTGGGTGCGCGGCGGCCAGGCGATCGCGGCATCGAGGCTGTCATCGCTCTGGGCACGGGTCAGAACGGGTCCCGCGATCATTGCAAGGACGACGATCCAAGCGCCGGTTCGGCAGCCACGATGACGGCGGGTGTCGGATCTCATCGCAGCTCCAGTCTGGTTGCCCGGCCGAAACGGGCAAAAAGCATCGGCAAGAGCACGAGGGTCAGCACCGTGGAGCTCACCAGACCGCCCACCACCACGATCGCGAGCGGGCGCTGGATCTCGGATCCCGGGCCGGTGGCGAACAGCAGCGGCACCATGCCCAGCGCGGTGATTGCGGCAGTCATCAGCACCGGTCGCAGGCGTCTGACAGAGCCGCGCCGCACCGCTTCGAGCAATGTTGCACCCTCGTCGAGCAGTTCGTTGAAGTGGCTGACCAGCACCACGCCATTGAGCACCGCGATGCCCACCAGCGCGATGAAGCCGACCGATGCGGGCACCGACAGGTATTCGCCGCTGACGGCCAGCGCGAGCACGCCGCCAACCGCCGCAAAGGGCACGTTGGCGAACACCAGCAAGGCCTGCCGGATCGACCCGAAGGTCATGGTCAGCAGCACCAGGATGATCACCAGCGAGACCGGCACCACGATCGCCAGGCGCTGCGCCGCGCGCTGCTGATTCTCGAACTGGCCACCCCATTGCAGGCTCATGTCAGCGCCCAGCGGCACGTCGCGCGCCACCACCTGCTGGGCCTGCGTGACGAAGCCGACCAGATCGCGGCCCTCGACGCTGGCCTGCACCGCCGTGAATCGGCTGGTGTTTTCGTGGTCGATGCGCACCGGCCCTTCGAGTTGCTCCAGCCGTGCCAGGCGCTCCAGCGGCCAGACATCGCCGTCAGGCGCGGTGACGAAAAGCCGTGAAAAGCGCTCCGGCGATTCACGCACATCCTGCTGCCCCCGGATCATGATCGGCACGCGCCTGCCGGCCTCGAGGATCAGTCCCGCGGGTGCGCCTTCGATCTGCGCGCGCAGGCGGTCCTGCAGCGAGTCGATCGAAAACCCCGCCCGGCCTGCGGCTGCGCGATCGATGCGAACCGTCAGGTAGCGAAGCCCTTCGTTGCGTGCCGTCAGCACGTCCTGCGCCCCTGGTACGCCGCGCAGGGCCGCGGCGATGCGCTGCGCCGCCATCTGGTTTTGCGCGAGATCAGGGCCGAATATTTTGACCACGAGGTCGCCCCGCGTGCCGGTGAGCATTTCGGAGACCCGCATCTCGATCGGCTGGGTGAATCCGTAGGCGAGCCCGGCGAATCGTTCCATCACCTGCC
>JAYVOV010000165.1:0-2252 GCA_043757735.1 Burkholderiaceae bacterium | reverse complement strand
GGCGGTCATCGACGAATATCTGCGGCTGGTGCGTGCCGGACTCGCCACCCTGTAGGGTGCGCCATGGCTGCTCGCTACACCGGCCGCCTGCCGGGTGGCTGTCGCCCCGGATATCCGAAAGCCTCGTCACACCAGACCTGCTTGTCGAAACCGGCTACCAATACACGCTGAACTGGTGCCATGACGATCAGCCGATGCCGATGCCGATGCCGATGCGCTCGAGCATATCGCCGCTGCACGCGATCGCGGGGCAGTGTGGATGACGCCGCCGGGGGCGGTATGCGAGCCTGTTCAGGAGATCGCCGGTTCACGGCCCGAGGATTTTGCGTGGCACGATCTGGCCACGCGGGGCACTCGGAAGAGAAACAAGACTGCCTTGATCGCGAATCGGGTGTGGTGCATCGAGTAGTACCCACATGCCAGGCTCGCATGACGTGCCGGCGACCGTTTCTTGTCGGCTGCAGTGCTCGTAAGCGCACAGACGCGTTTTATGACCCGCGCGAACCGGCATTCACGTCGTGACCTCATTGCGGAGTCCCCGAGAGCCGGCCGCGAACCGGACGCGCGGTTGATCGGGGCGCGGTGAACCGACCTCTCAAGACCGGAGACCGTTTGTGGATGGATGCGAATTCGCGCGCCGCATTGCAGATGGGCGGCGCGTCGATTCGACTGGGTGCGCTGACCTATGTGACCCTGTCTGGGCTCAGGCAAGCTCGGCACTGCGGCGTAATTGACCCGAGGCCGAATCGGGCCGAGGAGCCCGCCGACGAAACCTCAGGCGCCGACGCGCGAGACGGGCAAAAATGGCTCGGTCGCTAACCCGCTCGCCAATCGCTTCAGATCGCTCAGCGCAGCACCACGAATCGCCTCCTGCCCGGCGGTTCCCTGGAAGTTCGCTGCCAGCATCCGCGGAAAGTGGTCAACAACCCATTGACTGGTTGCCTCGATCGCCAGAGCTGTTCCGCTGTCGCCAAAGGCCACCGACTCGCTGTCGAGGGGGGCGTAGTGTATGTACACGTGGCCGGGCTCGGGCTTCAGCTTGACCGCCGTCTTGTCCGACCAACGCAGTTTCGCCAGCAATTGCACTTCGCCCTTGCGGCCTCGTGGCGTTTTGAAGACCCACACTAAATCAGGGTATCCATCCGCCAGTTCCGACAGCTTTTCGGTCGTGGATTTGAAGTGACCGATCCGGCCCGCTTTCATATCCGCGTCGTGGTTTTTCCAGTAGTAGAAGACATCCATTCTTGTTCTCACTTCCGCAGGGTTTGAATGGAAATTCGGGCGAGGGCCAGCACGGACAGCGACCCATCGGGCCTCCATTCGAGAGCAGCCCGGCCCTTTGATACCACGAGCACGTGCTTTTCCATCGCAGGAGATGCCCGCGGCTCTTCGCCGGCAGTGGACTTTGCGATCAGCGGCCTGGCCGTTCGGCCCGATCACAAACCAGTCGTCAGGGCCCGCCCTCAGAATGCGAAGCGAACCATCCGCGGCGGTGCTGCAGGGCGCCAGCGGCAAGGCCATGCCCAGCGCCTTGGCAGCCGCAGCGATAAAAGCGCTGTCCTCGGGAGCGCTTCGCAGATTGACGGCCGTCACGCGCCGCCCGCCGCGCAGTGCCACCTGTACACGCTCACTCAAACGGTCCAGCCCGCCGCCTATCAAGGTGAGGGCAATCGATCGTCCGAGGGTCGGGCTCGCATCGCTCGAGGTGACATGACCCGCCATGGCCACGGGCTTGGCGCCCGGTTGCGTGGCCAGCACCTGGGCGCCCTCCGGCAGCACGAATTGGGAGTCGTCGGCCAGCAGACCCACGAACTGCTTGCGGTCGCGCCGGGCCGTGTCGCTTCGCCCGAGTGAACGCATGCCGAGACAGTCCTTGCCCCCGGCGACCATCGCTGCCATGCCAAGGTCCACCGGCGTCACCGACCCGTCGGTGTCCTGCCCGACAATGGTGAAGCCCTTCTCGGCGCGCAGCACGTGCATGGCCTCGGTTCCGTAGGGCGTTATGCCATGCGCCAGGCCAGCGTCGTGAATCTCGGCCCAGACCCGCGCGCCTTTGGTTGCCGATACCCCGTTGCCGGTGCGGTGCTTCTGGCGTTCGTGCGCGGGGACGATCACCTTCGGCGCATCAGCATCGGGAGCGGCGGCCTGTGCATTGAACAGCGCGATCTGATCGGGCGAGGCCTCCAGGCGTTTCTCGCTCTTGGCGCCGAACATCTGGCGCTTGAACCACTCGAGCTGCGCCTTCAGTTCGG